>CAZCJA010000079.1:0-5399 GCA_964499015.1 uncultured Elusimicrobia bacterium | reverse complement strand
CATAAACATTATCGCCAGAACGAGAGTCATAACGCCGACGGTGCCCGCAATCATGCGGTGGCCGTGTTCGTAAAAAACTCCGCCGATCATGGGCGGCATCAGACGGCCGTAGGAAAGCGGCCAGTCGGGAACGGCGAGGCCCGAGTGGGTGCTCGTCACCATGCCGCCGGCGAAAATCAGAAATAACGTGGAAACGGCGACGATAAGGGAGGCGATATTGAGCAGCATGGCCTTAAGCCTTCTTTTTGCGGGCGTGATAGACGAGATACGAAACAAAGGCGGCCATGAGCGCGAACGGCAGGGAGCCCAGCAGGACGACGCCCCAGAAAAAGCCGCGCGTGAGGTTCGCGTCGCCGGACCCAAAACAAACGGTGCAGGCGAACAAGGCCGACGGCAATGGGAGTACGGCCGCGATGAGGGCGACAGATTTTTTCATCATGATAAAAACGGGTGGTGCTGTCTTACGGCTGCAGGATCCCGACGTCCGGGATCAGCGTCAAAACCAACGTGCCCACGAGGAACAACGCGACGATGATGGTGATGGTGAGGCTGCGGCTGTCCGACTTGAGATGCATGAAAAAAGCGGCAATGAGCGAGCATTTAACGATGGCGATAATCGCGGCGAGCAGAATCGCCTGGCCGTGAGGCAAATGAAGGGTGGACAAGAAAAACGTCAGGCCCGTGAGAATAAGCAACGCGCCGAAGACCAGCAGATACGGTTTAATTGAATGCGGTTTCGAGTTGTCCATAATTCATTACACCAAATAGAAGATCGGGAAGAGAATCACCCAGACCAAGTCGACGAAGTGCCAGTAGAGGCCCGCGTATTCAACGCGTTCCCATCGGCCATTGGAAAATTTGCCGCGCAGGCCGTTAACCAGGATGTAGATGTTGAAAATTAAACCGCCGATCATGTGCAGGGCGTGCAGTCCCGTCATCGTGAAATAAAAGCCGCCGAAGAGGCTGCTCGAGATCGTCAGCCCTTCGTGGATTTTGTGCATGTATTCGAAATATTTGATCAACAGGAACGTGCTGCCGAGCAGCATTGTGGACACCATGTAGATCGCGAACTGCTTGATGTTGTCGCGTTGGATCGCGGCGAGCGCGAGCACCATCGTGATGCTGCTCGTGATGAGCACAAACGTGTTCATCGTCGCGAGCGGGCGCGTGAGCACTTCTTCCGAGGGTACGCCGAAGTTCGGACTGCCCATGCGCAGGACCACGTAGGCGCTGATGAACGCGCCGAAGAGCATGATTTCGGAGGCGAGGAACATCCACATGCCGAGTTTCCCCGACGGGATGCCCGTGGCGTTGTATTCGGTGGTCGCGGGCGAAGACATTAGCTGAGCTCCTTGTCCGGAACATGCTGCGGGCTGTAGTCCTGTTTATGGCCGGGCACGCTGTATTCGTATGGTCCGCGGTAAACGGTCGGGAGTTTTTCAAAATTGCCATGGCCGGGCGGAGACGGGCAGGCCCATTCGAGCGTGGTTGCGTCCCACGGATTTTCCTTGGGCTTTTTGCCTTTGAACAGGCTCACGAAGAAGTTGACGAGGAACGGAATCTGCGCGACGAGCAGCAGCACCGCGGAGATCAGCTGCCACTTGCTCAGGAACTGCGTGGTCATGTTGTGCGCCTGTGCTGTCGGATCGTAAAGACGGCGCTGCATGCCGGCCAATCCTTGGATGAACATCGGCATGAAAATGCCGTTCATAAAAATAAGAGTGGTCCAGAAATGGAATTTTCCCCAGAAGTTGTTCATTTCGCGCCCGAACATTTTGGGGAACCAGTGATAAACGCCCGCCATCAGCGCGATGATCGAGCCGGTCACCACAACATAGTGGAAATGGCCGATCACGTAGTAGGTGTCGTGCAGGTAAATATCGGTGGGCAAAAAGCCGAGCGGCAGGCCCGTGAGCCCGCCGATGCCGAACATCGGCAAAAACGCCAGCGCGAACATCATCGGCGTTGTGAAGCGGATCGAACCGCCCCACAGGGACAAGATCAAGCAACTCAAAATTGCCACCGACGGAATGGAGATCACCATTGTCGTCGTCATAAAGAACGTGCTGAGCGAGGTTTTCATGCCGGAGAGGAACATGTGGTGCGCCCACACCAGGAACGAGAAGACGCCGAGGAAAATCGCGGCGGCGATGAAGATCTTATAGTGGGAGATCGGTTTGCGCGTGTTGTTGGCGATGATTTCGGCAACGATGCCCATCGCCGGCAGGATCAACACGTACACCTCGGGGTGCGCGAGGAACCAGAACAAATGTTGGTACAACAGCGCGCTGCCCCCGCCGGCTCGTTCCAATATTTGTCCGGAAATGACAAGACCCTGCGGAATGTAGAAGCTGGTGTGCGCCACGCGGTCCAAAAGCTGCAGGATCGCGCCGGATTGAAGGACCGGAAACGCGAATAAAAGAAGGATCGCCGTGATGAACTGCGCCCACACGAAGAGCGGAAGGCGCATCCAGGTGAGGCCCGGAGCGCGGAGGTTTACGGTGGTGACGATAAAATTGATGCTGCCGAAAAGAGACGAGGTGATGATGAACGTCATCGAGATCAGCCACACGGTTTGGCCGGAGGTGGCGATAACGGACAGCGGCGGGTAGGACGTCCAGCCGGACTGCGCGGCGCCGCCCGGCACGAAGAAACTGGCCATCATGATGACGCCGCCGATGAAATAAATCCAATAGCTCATCATGTTCATTTTCGGGAAGGCCATGTCGCCGGCGCCGATTTGCAGCGGCAGGAAATAGTTGCCGTAGAAGCCGACGCCCAGGGGAACGACGCCCAAAAAGATCATGATCGTGCCGTGCATCGCGCCAAGCTGGTTGTAAAACTCGGGCAGCATCACGCCGCCGGGTGCCATGGTGTCGGGGAAAAGCCCGCCGATCAACGGCATGGGCATTCCGGGATTGGCCAGCTGCCAGCGGATGAGCACAATCAGCGTAAAGCCGAAAAGAAGAAAAGCCATCGAGGTAAACATGTATTGCAGCCCGATGATTTTATGGTCGAGTGAAAAAATGTATTTGCGGATAAAGCCCGGCTCCGCGTGTCCGTGTGCGCTCATGAGGCGTCTCCCAGCGAGGCCGCTTTAATTTCTTTAAGCTTCGCTTCAAATTCATCGGGGCCGTGGGCGATAACCAAGCCTTTCATCCGGTAATGGCCCAGGCCGCACAGCTGCGCGCACACCAGTTCGAACGTTCCCGCTTGGGTCGGCTCGAACCAAAGCGGTGTGCGCATTCCGGGAACCACGTCCTGCTTCACGCGGAACTCGGGAACAAAAAAGCTGTGGATCACGTCCTTGGCGGTCATGTACACGATCGTCGGCTTGCCGAGCGGGACGTGCAGTTCGTTGAGCGAGATAATGTCGTCGGCTGCGGCCGGATCGGTCAGGTCCAGCCCAAGGGTATTGCCCGCGCTGATTTGCTTCGGGTCGCGCTTGCCGAAAAGTCCGTCGGGGCCGGCGTAGTGAAAATTCCAGGCGAATTGCTCGGCGACCATTTCCACGACCATGGAATCTTTGGCCTGCGGAAATTCACTCTTCACCTGGGCCCACACGGGCAAGCCGAAAACGAAGACGAGCCAGAGTTCGAAGATCAAAACGGCCGCGTCGGGAACGAACGACGTCGCGTGGCCGAGTTCGGCGCGCTGGGCGCTCGGATTGCGGCCTTTACGGAAGCGGATCAAGCAATACGTGAAGAAGATGCCCCACAAAACAAAAATCACCACCATGCCGATGTGCAGGAGGTTTAGAGAATGGTCGATTTGGGCCGCGTACGTCGAGGCTTGGATCGGCAGGCCGATGGTGTAATTGCTGGCGAGATCGTTCATTGAAAAAAGCTAAAGGAGAGTCCCCCGCCATGATTCATGGCGGGGGATTCGTTAGGCTCCTTTAAAAGTGAAGGTGATGGCTTTGTTTTCGCTGGCGCCGACGGTGACGGACTGTTTGCTCACGCCGTACACTTCGTGCCACGCCTCGATTTCATAGGTTCCCGCCGGAAGGCCTTTCAACGAGAAAGCGCCGGACTCGTCTGAGACGCTGGCGAACGGATGCGCCTGCACGCCGATGTAGCCGCCCATCCACGGATGGACATCGCATTTCAAGGGGATCATGACTTCGGGGTTGGAAAACGATTTGGAGGTTTTCATGTCTTTCACCGGCTGGCCGATGTTGAAGCCCTGGTTGTTCTTCGGGCGGGCGTTCACGTTGTGCAGGACACCGTCGGAGTTCTTAACGACGATTTCCTGTCCCGCCTGGACCGCGAGCACATGCGGAACATACACGCAGCCATGTTGGTCGAGCAACGCCGGTTCTTTCGAAACCGGGAATTTCATATCAGCCGGAAGGCCGCTTTTGACGTAGACGTAAACGTTTTTCAGCGTGCCGTTGGGATTAACGATGACGTCTTCGGCGTCGACCGTGGAGGCGTGCTGTGTTTTGCAGTAGGCGTCGGCGCTCATTTGGATCTTCTTCGCTTTCGGCTTTGTGCCGGTAAATTTGATCGTGCCGGTCACGTTGGCGGCGGTGGCGGCGTCAACGGGGTTCGCGGCGGCGGTTTCGGTTCCGGTCGAGGCGCTGGCGGCGTCATCTTTCTTCCCTCCGCAGGCGGCGAGAACGAGAAGCGAGGACAAAAGAATAAATTGATTGCGAGACAACATTAGTAAGGCCTCCTAAATATTTTTTGGATTGTCGGATGATACAAATTCATATATTCAATAGCCATGATGAAACATGATGTTCAGGGGCGCTTTTTTTCCGGCGCCGCCGCCCTATTGATCGGATTTTCTGCTGTGGCGCGCGGTGCGCATGATATATGGGCCGCGACACTCGTGTACACGCTCGTTTTGGCGATGGTGCTGATGGCCATCCTGGCGACTTCTCGCAATTCTGAGCACAACGGGCTTCGTTTGCCTCACGTTTGGGCGGCCGGGTTCTTGGTCCTTGTGCTGTTTTCCTCATTCATGCAATCCGCAAATCCATCGGAGTCTTTCTTGGAGTTTATGGATTGGATGATGTTTTTGGCCCTGTTTTATATCGGGGTTAATTTTTCCAAGTCCGACGGCGATATCAAACGGGTTTTTTTGATGCTTATCCCCATCTTGCTCGTGGAATATGCCGTGGTTTTCCAACAGTGGCTAATCATCACATACCGGGTAAGTCAATCCTTGATGCCATACCAAGAACCCGTGGGGACATTTGTGAACGGGAACAGCGCCGTGGCTTTTTGTTTGCCATGGGCGCCGTATTTTTTTGAGAACCGTAAAAAGTGGCACAGTGTGGCTGCTTTGGCCGCAATTACGCTCATCCTTATTATGGTGGCCAGCACCTGGAGCCTCGTATGTCTCCTAATCGGAGCTTTTTTGTACGTCGGGGCAGATCGATGGCGACAACT
>CAZCJA010000078.1:0-9917 GCA_964499015.1 uncultured Elusimicrobia bacterium | reverse complement strand
CTGTTCCAAGGGCTTTATGAGACCCGCGTCTTCCAAATAATCGACCACAACTTTCGATCCCGGCGCGAGGCTCGTCTTCACCCACGGCTTTGACCTTAAGCCTTTTTCCACCGCTTTCTTGGCGAGAAGGCCGGCCTGAATCAAGACGCTCGGGTTCGAGGTGTTCGTGCAGCTCGTGATCGCGGAAATAACGATGTCGCCGTCTTTTAACCCTTCGCCCTTCCCCTCTGGACCGGGGTGAGAGCGCTTGGTCAGCGTCGGCAGCGCGGTTTCGAACGACGATTTCGCGTCCTGCAAATTCACGCGGTCCTGCGGCCGCTTCGGCCCCGCCACGCTGGGCATGACCGTCGACAAATCGAGTTCCAGCGTGTCGGAGAACACAGGGTCGGGCGTGGCGTCGGTGCGGAAGAGGCCCTGTTCTTTGCAGTAAGCTTCGACGCGCTCCACCGTTTCGTCCGGACGGCCTGTCGTGCGCATGTAATTCAACGTCTCACGATCCACCGGGAAAAAGCCCACGGTCGCGCCGTATTCAGGCGCCATGTTGGCGATGGTCGCGCGATCGGCCAGGGAGAGGCTGCTGAGTCCCGCCCCGTAAAATTCGACGAATTTTCCAACCACGCCTTTTTTGCGCAGCATCTGCGTGACGGTCAACACCAAATCGGTCGCGGTTGTGCCGGCCGGAAGCTTGCCGGTAAATTTAAATCCGACCACTTCGGGAATAAGCATGGAAATCGGCTGGCCGAGCATGACCGCCTCGGCTTCAATTCCGCCGACACCCCAACCCAGCACACCCAGCCCGTTGATCATGGTCGTGTGCGAATCCGTGCCGATAACGGTGTCCGGATAGGCGACGCCGTTTCCAGAGAGAACCACATCAGCCAGATATTCAAGGTTTACCTGGTGCACGATGCCGGTTCCGGGCGGCACCACACGGAAATTCTTAAGCGATTTCTGGCCCCAGCGCAGGAAAGAATAGCGCTCCTTGTTGCGATCGTATTCGATCTGCACGTTTTTCTCGAATGAATCGGCGGCGCCGAAGGCGTCCACCTGCACCGAATGGTCGATCACAAGATCGACGCGCTGCAGCGGATTGATGATCTGCGGGTCGCCGCCGAATTCAGCGACCGCATCGCGCATGGAAGCCAAATCGACCACGCAGGGCACTCCGGTGAAATCCTGAAGAATCACGCGCGCCGGCATATAGGAAATCTCTTTTTCGGATGGCTTCTTCGGGTTCCACCCGAGAATCGCTTTGATATCGTCTTTGGTGACGTTCACGCCGTCTTCGAAACGCAGAAGGTTTTCCAGCAGGATCTTCAGCGTAAACGGCAAGCCTGTGCCCACCGGCAAGCGATGAAAGGTTAAATTTTCCGATGATGTGCCCAATGTTGACTTCATTATTCCACAGACCTCTCAATTAACTTTTTTTCACGCCAAAAATGGACTTGAAGCGAATAGGATAACCCCAAAACAACGCAGAAGACCGCGGCAATCCACAGCGCTTTTACGCCATACGCCGATAAAGCGGCGCCGCCGAAAACGCCTCCACCCACAAATCCGCAAAAGACGGCCAAAAGCAAAACGACTCTCCAGGAGCGCACCCCGTGACCGCGCAGCCAATGGCCGAGCATGATCCCCAGATCGGTGACGACGCCCGTTACATGCGTCGTGCGTATGATCAGCCCATAATAGCTGCTGGCCATCGCGTTCTGCAGGCCGCAGGCGAACGCCGCGACGGGCACGGCGGCCCGGCTGCCCAGCATCAACAACTGCGCTGAAACCGCCAGCAGCGCGCCTTCGGCGCACAACACGGCGCCATAACGGCGCCCCGGCTTCAACGTCGAACGCCCAATCAAAATTCCACTGCAGGCCGCGCCCACAAAAAATCCGCCGATGATCCCGGCCAGAATTTTCAAGTCCGAAAAATTATACCGCGCGATGTCGATCCCGACTCGGGACGCGGCGCCCGACATGTGACTGACGGGGACGTGGAAAAATCCCAACAAAATGACATTAATGTATCCCGCCAACGCCGCTAAAACCATGCCGCCGGCAATAATCCATTGCCGCTCATGAGCCAACAACTCCGACTCTCTGGAATTTTCGTAAGGCATTTGAACCCACTAGCTGATGCGTTGATTATTTGGGCAAGGAGGGAGTCGAACCCACACGGGCCGAAGCCCAAACGATTTTAAGTCGTTTGCGTCTGCCATTCCGCCACATGCCCGACGAATCGGCAATTTATCACTTTTTACCTGGGGGGAGTATGAAGGATCGATATGAAAATCAGCGTTTTCGGGAGGTTTTAACGTCTTTCGGACCGCAAGCGCGGCCCAGAACCATAATATCTTCGCCCACGCCGCTTTCCGAAAACGCATCGGAGGAATATTCTTCCTGCGGCGCGTTGTTCAGGATATTCACACGCCACACTTTCTCCACGCACATTCTGTGCGATGCGTTCAGCCGTTTTGAATACAGTTCATAAAATTTACGGTCAGCGCTGACGTTGCGGGCGGTGAAATCACAGGTGTCTCGCTGCGGCCACACACCGGAGCCCCAGAATGGGTACCAAACGTGCCAATCCGGCATCTCAATTTTCTCCCGCCATATGGGATTGTCCTTGTTCAGCGGCGTCATCATTCGGGCGTCCGGCATAAGAGCGATGCGGAATTCCGGCAAATACCAATTGGCGAACTGGGGCACATAGTCGAACAGCACCCGCTGCTTCTCGCGACCATTGATCTTGATATGTTCGACGGCTTCGTGCAGCGGTTGCTTGTCGCCGCGGCGGGCGCGCTCCCAATCGCTTAGAACGATGCGCACGCCTTGGAAATATTTATGGTTCCCGGCCGCAAACTCGGGCGTAAACGCGAAAAAAGCGAAGAACAGCCAGACCCATGGCGGATTACCGACGCGCGCGAGGCCGAACCCGGCGACAACGGGCAAGAAGAGCGCAAACAGCGGAACAGACAAGTAATAGCGCATCTGCGAGAACGGGTATTTATCGATCATGAATACGCACAGCAGAACCGCGATAATGCAGGAGAAGAAAAATATCCCGGCATTGCGTTCCTTGGCGGTGTGCTTCGGCGCTAGGCAATAAAAGCCAAGTGCGGCCAGGAACCCGAGGCTATAGACCGCCGCGCGGCCCGTTTTAAGCGCGCGCATTAAATCGAAATCGCGCGGCAATCCCCAGAACTGGTGCATCGCGGGCCGAATCAGCCACAAAAGAAGCACAAGCGAAACAAGCCCCGGCACGACGGCGATAATCAAGAATTTGCGTATAGCCGCTTTGCGCTCCGTCTCTTGTTCGGACAGAACGAAAAGAGTCCCCGCCGCGACCAGCAGCGCGAGCAGGCTCCCGGCAAAAGTCTGCACGTGAGGCAAAATTAAAACACTCGCGGCGACGGCCGCGGGCGCCCACGGCCGGCGGGTGCGTATCCCGCCGATTCCGACCAGGCCGATCATGAGCATTAAATCCAAAAGCGCGTGATAGCGCGCCGTGCGGTTGTACAGCAGCCGCGGCGTGAGCATGGAAATCCCGATCGAAAATGCCGCCGACCATGGCGTGGGCAAAGCGGCGAACGCCGAGAGAGAATAGGTCATCATACCGGCGGCCGCGGCGTGCGCGGCAACGAACGGCATACGCACCGCCGCGTCTTTTTCGACGCCCAAAGCGCGCGCCGCGAACAGGCCGCCCGCGGCAAAATAAAACTGGCCCCACGGCGTGTAGCGATGGAGCGTCCCTTCTTCAATTTCCAAGCCGCCCGCATTCACGGACACATTGCCGTCTGCGTCGATGGTGCGCGGCACGCCCGACTGCAAAATCGTGCGCGCGCGGTCGGCGGTTTCCACTTCGTCCTGCCAGAGGTGACGGTAGCCGATGCCCAGTGACGAAAACACGAACACAACGAGAGCCGTGATCAGGCTTGCTTTGCGATAAGGATGGGCGATATTCAAGGGACGGTCAGGGTTTCGGAAAGAATTTGCGGATTTTTAACAGGAGCCGCTCATCGGTGAACGGCTTGTTGAGAAAATCGTTGCCGCCGGCCTGAAACGCGGCCTCGGCGTCGTCCACGCGCGGGAGCGCGGTGAGGAACAAAACGGGAATGTCTTTGGTGTGCTTGTCCTGCTTGATCAACTTACAGGCCTCGTAGCCGTTCACAAGCGGCAGCATCACGTCCATGATCACCAAATTGGGCTTTTCGGAACGGGTCTTCTCCACCCCTTCTTTGCCGTCGGCGGCCAGGACGATGTCGAAGCCTTCGAGAGCCAGGCGCGCCTGCAAGCTCTCGGCGATGTCGGGCTCGTCTTCAACGATCAAAATCTTTTTCTTTCCGGAGAGAAAACCCATGTTATGCGCTTTCCTTTAGGCGATACACGTCGATCTGGTCGGTCAGCCGTTTTATTTTCATCATCGAACTGACGCGCGCGAACAACTCTTCAATCTGAAACGGTTTGGACAACAAATCGTCGGCGATATTGGACACCCCCGGCACTTTTTCCCGTAGATCGTCCTGCCCCGTCATCATAATCACCGGCGTGAACGATGCCACTTTCGCTTTGATTTCGCGGCAAACGTCCAGCCCGTTGCGGTCTTTGAGCAGAACGTCCAGCAAAACCAAATCCGGCTTAGCCTGGACAGCCATGCTCACCGCGTCGGCGCCATTGGACGCGATGATGGTATCAAACCCTTTCATTTTCAGCCCCTCTTGGATCACGTCTAAAATATCCGGCTCGTCGTCGACGGCCAGAACGATCGGCGTTTTGTCTTTATTCAATGCCCGGGGTGTGAGCCCCTCGATCGAGCCCGTTTCGCGCGGAATAAAGCCGATGGTGCGCTTTTCGCTGGACGGAAACGACGGCGCGCCGCTTTTTTCCATTTGCGCTTTCATCAACGTGAGCGTTTCGTACAAAAGTTTTTCCAAATTGGCGGTGTGGTTGGTGAGTTTTTTCAGCCAGCGGATTTGCTCGTCGTTCAGCGGGCCGAAGGCTCCGGCGAGAAGATTGTCGACCGTGGACATAATCACGGTCATGGGGGTTCTTAATTGATGGGAGACTTGGGAAATCGGGTCGATCTTATCCACGAACCCGTGTTACCAGCGGGCGTCTTTACCGCGTGTGTCCACGTGGACGAACGGGCCGTGCGCCTTATTGGGCCGGTACACGCCGAGGCCGCCGGAAAGTTTTCCGTTGCCGGGCTTGCGACCCATTTTCTCAACGAGCTGGGCCAAAAATTGCGAATCGCGCTTATCGAAACGGCCGTCGGCATTCAAATCATCCATGATCCCGTCCCGCGGACTTTCATCGACGTACACGTCGGCGGCGTCGCCCCACATGTGCCGGCTGAAGCGGGCGCTGCCGAGCGCCTTGTTGTAGTGCGGCGTGCGGAAGCCGCTCATCACGGTGAGCGTCGGGCAGCCGATGCCGTGCGAATTCACCTCAAGCAAGATCGACTCCAGTTTCTGAACGAGAAGCTCGTCCAAAACGACGTATTTCGGATAGGAACCCGTCTGCTTGCACAAAAATTGAGAGAGTTTGAAGTGCGGTGAAACGAAGGTGTTTTTATTGGCCTGCGTCACTTCGATGAAACCGCGCGGCGGTTGATATTTCGGCGAATAATTTTTCGGAGCCGTGGGATACGAACCGATTTTATAGCCGTTGATCATTCCGTTTTTCACGTTCTTTGCGGGGACCATAACGAACACGTTCACGCGGACGGTTTCGCTGGTCGTTGGATCGGTAACGGCAAGTTCCTGCAGGCCGGGTTTTGCGGGGGCTTTCCACATCCACGCGTTTTCGGCTTTGGCCTGCCATGTGCCAGCCGCGCCGGAAAATTGGTACGGAACGTTTTTGTGCGGCATGGCGGAAAATTCAAGCGACTCGCCGGGCAAAACGAAGGCGCCGTTCAAACGGTACGCCGAGGCGTAATCCTTATATATGACGGAGAAAGAGGCCTTTTGCGCCGAGAAACCGGTGCCGAGCGTCGCGCGGCCGGTCGGCGCGGTCATCAAGAGAACGGGTACAAGTCCCCAGGGAAGCAGCTTACGGGCGTTCACGTTTATCCTGATCATCCTTCAGTGCCCCCTTTAGCGCTTGTTCCAACGGCTCGTCGCGCCCGTAAATGTCGTCGCGAAACTGCACGCGACCTTTGGCGTCGCCCCACGCCGTCCAATAAAGCAAATGGACCGGGATAGGCCTGACGAGCGGCACAAACTTCTGCTCTTTTTTGGCCAGCGCCGCCTCAAGCTCTTCGCGATTCCAGTTACTACTTTGCATGAGATGAACCGCTAATTCAAGAGGTTTTTCGACACGTATGCACCCGGAACTAAAGTCACGCACGGTCTTCTTAAACAGCTCGCGCGACGGCGTGTCGTGCAGATAAACGTCAAATTCATTCGGGAAAATGAACTTGATTCGGCCGAGCGCGTTTTGCGACCCCGGCGCCTGCTGGAACCGATAGTCCAACGTTTCGAGGGTGTACTTCGACCAATCGACCGTCGCGGGATCGACCGGCTTGCCGCTTTCGTCGCCTTCTCGGTAAACAGTGAAACCCATCTTCTGCAGGTAATCGGGCTCTTCGCGGATGTGATCGAGAATATCCATCCCGGCGATCTTTTTCGGAACGAACCACATCGGGTTCAGCACCATGTACGTTACGGTGCTGCTGAACACCGGCGTGCGGCGGTAGGGTTTTCCGACGACGACTTTCATGTCGAGCGCGGTTTCCCCGTTCTCGACGACGTCGAGCGAAAAATTGGCCACGTTGACCACAATGTAGCGCGATCCCATGTCCGCCGGCAGCCAACGGCAGCGCTCCATATTGAGCACAATTTCACGAATGCGCTTATGCACCGGAACGTTCAGCGCGTCGATGGTCGTTTTACCGATCACACCGTCGGCGTCAAGCCCGTGACGTTCTTGAAATTGCATAACACCGCGCGCCAGCGCTTCATCATATACGGTACCGCTGGACGAGTCGACGGCGCGAAAATCCCCTTCTTTTTGCAAGCGGCGGCGCAAAGCTGGAACACGGTCGTCGCTCATGCCGGGTTTCAGAGGCGCGCCCTTCCCCACCAGATCCCATCCGCCATCGCGCTCGATTTTCCGGTACCGGTCGAGAGCGATGCGCAAACGGGAATAATAGGACTGTGTCGGCAAAAGCGTCTTCAGCATGCTGCGCACACTGCCCGTGCGGAACGCCTCTTCAAGCAGGGTCGGCAAATGCGCGCTGCGCTCGTGCGCCACCCAATCGGAATCCACGGGACGGATGCGGCCGGCGAGAAGATGCGAACCATACGTAAGAAAAGCGTCGGTCAGAAGAAGGTCGACATGAAAAAGCTTCAGGGGTTTGACCGGCCGTTTTTTGGCGTTGTCCGCGCGGATTTCCTTCACCATGCGCTGAAGCACATAGAGATGGTATTCATCGGGTTTCAGACCTTCGCGATCAGCGCTTTCAATGGAGTGAAGCATCTCGACCGCGTCGTCGCTGAGCAGGCCGTCTTTGGACCAGGCGGGTTTATACGCGCGGGCCTCGTAGAACTGTTTTATTAAGGATAGAGAATAGAGAGATTGGCCGGAAACGCTGGGACTTTCATTTTCAAAAATGGACTGGTAAACGCCTTCGAACGAGACGGAGCCGGTCTCGGCCTCCCGCAAAGGCGCCGCAACAAGAGAACCAGCGAATATAAAGATGACCGTGCTTAGGGTTAGGGCCCGCATGAAAACGGTTAAGAATAAATTAATGAGTCAGTTTTTTGTACTTAATTCGGTGTGGCTGGGCCGCTTCCGCGCCCACACGGCGCACGCGCGCCGCCTCGTAATCCTGATAATTGCCTTCGTTCCACACCACCTGACTCTCCCCTTCGAACGCGATGATGTGCGTGGCGATTCTATCCAAGAACCAGCGGTCATGGCTGATGACGATGGTTGTGCCCGCGAATTCCAGAATGGCGTCTTCCAGCGCGCGGAGCGTGTTCACGTCCAAATCGTTGGACGGTTCGTCCAGGAGCAAAAGGTTTCCGCCGTCGCGCAAGGTCTTCGCCAAGTGCACGCGGTTGCGTTCTCCGCCGGAGAGGCTGCCGACGCGCTTCTGCTGGTCCTGTCCCGAAAAATTGAAGCGCGCGCAGTACGCGCGGGAGTTGATTTCTTTTTTGCCGAGCAAAACCGTGTCCAGCCCGCCCGACATTTCTTCCCAAACCGTTTTGTTATCGTCCAACGAGGCGCGGCTTTGATCGACGTAGGACACTTTCACCGTATCGCCGAGCCTGAGCGAGCCTTGCGTCGCTTTCAATTGATTGGTGATCAACTTGAACAGCGTGGTTTTGCCGGCGCCATTCGGGCCGATCACGCCGACCACCGCCGCCGGCGGAATAACGAAGTTCACGTTCTCAAACAAAATGTCGTCGCCGAAGGCCATGCCGAGATTTTTGGCCTCCACCACGATGTCGCCCAAACGCGGGCCCGGCGGAATATAAATCTCGAGCTCCTCGGCGAGTTTGACCGGGTCTTTGGCCAAGAGTTCCTGATAGCGGGCCACGCGGGCCTTGTTTTTAACGTTGCGCGCGCTCGGGGACATTTTGATCCATTCCATTTCGCGCTGCAGCGTCTTCTGCCGCTGGCTTTCGGTCTTCTCTTCCTGCGCCAATTGTTTTTGTTTCTGATCGAGCCACGAGGAATAATTCCCTTTCCATGGAATGCCGTGGCCGCGGTCGAGCTCCAAAATCCATTCGGCGATGTTGTCGAGGAAATAGCGATCGTGCGTGACGGCCACGACGGTGCCCTTGTAGTTCTTTAAAAAGTTTTCCAGCCACGCCACCGACTCGGCGTCCAAGTGGTTGGTCGGCTCGTCGAGAAGAAGCAGGTCCGGCGAGGACAAAAGAAGTTTACACAGCGCCACGCGGCGCCTTTCTCCGCCGGACAGCGTTTTGACGCTGGAATCTCCAGGCGGGCAGCGCAGCGCGTCCATGGCGATTTCCAATGTGCGGTCGAGTTCCCAGCCGTTGGCCTGCTCGATCTTATCCTGCACCTCGGATTGGCGGGCCAGGAGCCGTTCCATTTCCTCCGGGTCCATGCCGTCGACGAATTTGCCGCTGATTTCTTCGTACAGCTTCAACAAATCGGTGACGACCTTCATCCCCAGCGCCACGTTGTCGCGCACGTTCAAGGTTTCATCCAACTGCGGTTCCTGCGGAAGGTAGCCGACGGTCACTTTTTTGCCCGGCGTGGCTTCGCCGGTGAATTCTTTCTCAATGCCGCCCATGATCTTCATGAGCGTGGATTTACCGGAACCGTTTAAGCCGATGACGCCGATTTTGGCCCCGTAATAAAAGGACAAATGAATGTCGCGCAGCACTTGCTTGCCGTTGGGGAAGGTTTTTCCCAGTTTGGTCATGGTGAAGACAAAATCTTTAGCCATTTCTATTCCTTATTTTCGCCCGATCACGGACAACAAACGCCCCACGGCGTGACCTTGCGGATTGCTCCCCTCCCGACGGTGGGAGAAGAAAAGTTTCGTGTCGCGCATTGTACAGTATTGAGACACGTAAATGTTCGCCGGGGAGACGCCCGCATCGATCAGCTGGCGAACGTTCGTCTGCGGCACGTCCAAGTAATTTCCCTTCAACAATTCGTTTCCGTACGAAAATTCGTCCCGGAACACGTGCATTACCTCCGGCCCCACTTCGTAGCAATCGACGCAGGCCGAGGGGCCGACCGCCGCCACAGCCGCGGCCGCGTTAAACCCGTGCTGAGTTTTGAGGCGTTCCAATGTCTTCTCCACAATGCGCCCCAAGGCCCCGCGCCAACCGGCGTGAATGGCCGCCGCAATGCCGGACTGAGGGTCCCCCACCAGAATAGGAACGCAATCGGCGGTTTTGACGCCGACCAAAACGTCCGCGCGGTCGGTGGCCAGCGCG
>CAZCJA010000077.1:0-9918 GCA_964499015.1 uncultured Elusimicrobia bacterium | reverse complement strand
GATGCGACCAAGACGATTTGTCTTATTTGTATTCACTTTTGCGCTCGTACTAAGGCTTCTTTGGATTGGAGGCATTAAGAACGGTCTGGTTTCGGATTTTGCGATTTACCATGAGCTGGCCGCGGCGCTGGCAAGCGGCCAAGGCTACTCCATCACCGGACCCATGGGGCTTGATGATCTCAACCTTTATATTGGCCCCAAACCCATACCTTACCGCACCGCTTATCGCGTTCCGGGTGTGCCGCTCATCGGGTCGATTTTTTACCGCTTGTTTGGGCCAAGCGAACTGCCGTTCAAGTTATTCAACGCGCTCTTGGGCAGTCTGACGGCGGCGCTCATTTTTCTGCTGCTTGCCGGCTCTCCGCTTGATTCCGCCGCCCGGACCGCTTCCTTTCTCTGGGCAATTTATCCGCCGTCTATTTTCTTGTCGAATCTGTACGCGACTGAAACCATCTTCGTCTTTCTTTTTGTTCTTGGCGTTTTACTGCTGAAGCGCGCGGACACGGCCCATTGGGCTTTTCTATGGACGGCCGCTGCCGGTTTGGTGTTTGGCTGGGCAGCGCTGATGCGTTCAACTTTTTTGCTGATCATCGGGGCCATTGGCCTTTCGTTCTGCTTTCAGGATTGGCGCCGAGTGGCGCGTCCTGCGGTGATTTTATTTCTGTTCATGTTAATCGCGATCGCCCCATGGACCGCGCGCAATTGGACGGCGTTCAAACGTTTCGTTCCCATCTGCACGAATGAAGGGATCATTCTCGCCAAGATGACCTTCGCGATGATTCCGTCTCAGCAGATTACCGAGGACGATAAGCGCAACATGCTGCAATGGGAGTCGATCCCCAACGAGTTTGATAAATCAAAAGCTGGCTACCGCATGAGTATGCGCCATTGGGGTCTGCTCTTTTCAGGCGGGCCGGCCGCTTCCGCAATGGCGATCGGCACGGCAATCAAAGCCACTTTCTCCCACGACCTGGAAACTCTTCTGTGGTCCGTCAAAGAGAAAGAAATGACCGCCGACTCCGCGGAAATCAACGCCATCGAGCGCAGCACATTTTTCCAGCTGGCCGCGCTCTCGACGGCCTGCTATGTCGTTCTTATTGCCTTTGCTCTGATCGGCTTGTTTCTTTCATCGCCTGACGTGTGGCGCTGCGTGCCCATTTCCTTTTTAAACTCTTTTTTTCTTATTTTTTTCGCGGCCCACGCATTGACCATGGGACAAAATCGCTATCATTTCACCATCATGCCGTTTCTGATCCTAATGGCGGCCGCCGGCATTGTTCGCTGCGGCGCCAAAATAAAAGGCTAACCCATTTTCCCCAGCCGTCACCATATTCTTTATGCCGCGGTGCTGGCCTTTTTTCTCATGGCCATCACTTGGTTTATTGGACGCGGTTTCCCTCCGGTGAACACCGATGAGGCGATCTTAAGCAACCACGCTTACAATCTTATATCGGGCAACACCAACCGCTACTCTCTTTACGACGACATTTTTGATCGCGAATTATACGCATGGCGCGATGCCACCGCGGGACTCCTGCAGATTGTTTACGAAGCGTGGCTGGGGCCGTTCGTCGCGTGGCTACCTAAAACCGTAGAAAACGCTCGATTGTCCTCGATAACCGCCGGATTCTTCACGCTTCTTTTCTGGTTTCTCATCGGCCGGCGACTGAACAGCAGCGGACTCGGGGTGGCTTGCATGATTATGGGGTGGACCCACCCGCTTTTTCAGCTTTCATCGCAACTGGTCCGCGCGGAGATGGTGCTTGTTTTAGCGGCGACGGTAACCATTTATCTAACGCTGGTGATCGAGGATGATTTCCGTTGGAAATATCCGCTGCTGGGCGCGCTCGCGGGCGCGCAAATCGGTATTCATCAAAATTCGGTCCCGATTTTTTTAGGCCTGCTCGCTTTTATCTGGCTGCGTTCGCCAAGCAATGCTCGCGGGGCACGCGCCGCCATGCTGATCGGATCTTCGCTTGTTGGCGGCGTCGCCGTTCTCGCCTCGATCGATCTCACGAAATTTTGGTTCAGCCAACAATTCATCGTCTATGATTTGTACCGGCCGCCTGTTTTATCCTGGCCATGGAACCCGCTCGACTGGGTGTCGCATTGGGCTCCTATTCTCGTCAACGGGAGCCCCAGCTGGTACCTTCCGAACAATTCGCACTTACTGTGGCGGATTTGTTTTTGGCTCTATGGCGCAGCGATTTTGTTTCTCTTATTCACCGGTTTTAAACGCGGCCGTTCGTCATGGCCATTTTTGGCCGGGGTCCTTGCCGTTTTCCTTGGGCTCTGCGGCTTTATTCGCAAAGAAGAAGCGATTTACGGCGTCGTCCTTCTGCCTTTCCTCATCCCCGCAATGGGCGGTCTCGCCAAAGGCCGCAAATCGTTCTTGCTGATTTTTTTCCTCGCTATTTTTTCACTTTACGCCGGCTTCACGTTTAAATATCGCGCGCAAATACCGTCCTACCAGAACGCTGTCGATAAAATTCGCGGTGTTTCACAACCACAGGCGCGTATCGCCGGACCGAACGTCCTGTGGTTTTCATGGCCGGACGAGAATTTCCGGGATATTTCGGCTCTTGTGGGGTCGCGCTGGATCACCGGCGGAAAACGCGAAATCAAAAAATGGCTTTCTCCATGGCAGCCCGATATCGTCGTAATCGAACCGAGCTGGAAAAAAATGCTGTTGGGCCCCGGCGAAACGGGCGCGCTCTTGCAAAATGCTCTCCAACGTCCGGTGACCGCACTGGGCCAGGTTGAATTTGATCATTCGGGTCCATGGGAAATTTTTCAAATTCACTGGGTCGACCGGTCATGAAAAGAACGGCCCTGATTTGTGGCGGTACGCTTTTTCTTTTCTCGCTTCTTCTTTTAAACACCGCCCGGTCCAAATCGATGGTCTACGACGAAATTATTTATCCGGCCGTCGGTGTTTTGTATTGGCAAGGCGATGCGCGCTGGAACCCGGAGCATCCTCCGCTACAAAAACTTGCCGCAGGCTTGCCTTTGCTCACCCAACGCCTCGCCATCCCCGCGCAACTTTCTCCCCAGGCGCTTGATTCCTGGCGGGCCGGATACCTAATTTTTTTCGGCAGTGAAACCCCGGCTGAGCGGCTTCTATTTTTAAGCCGCCTGCCGACGATCGCGCTTACGCTCCTGCTTGGTTTTTTTATTTTTAGCTGGGCGCGCTCTCTCTCCTCGTTTGCGGGAGGCGTTTTTGCCCTGCTGCTGTTTGCGCTGGATCCCCTTGTTCTTGGAAACGGAGCCCTGGCGCTCAACGATATGTTTGTCACCGCCTTTATGTTCTTCGCCGTCATGGCTTTCCATAAAGGCGCTTCGGGGTTACGCCGCGCTTTTTGGTGGTGCGGGCTTTTCAGTGGGGCGGCAATCGCCTCAAAATTCTCCGGTCTCCTGCTTCTGCCGATCTTTGCCGTTCTTGCAATGGTGCTTGCCTGGCGCGGCGCTCCGCTCAAACGCCTGGTCGCCGATTTTTTTGCCATTTGGGCCACCGCCGCTCTTGTGCTGTTGATTGTTTATAAATTCGATGTGTCTCTCCTGAAAGACTCCTTTCTGGCCGGCACGCGTTTGCATGCCGGCGACAACGCACTGGGATTTCTGCTCGTGCCGCTGTCCGGACGATCGGGCTGGTACTTTTTTCCAATCGCAATGCTCATTAAAACACCGCTGCCCATCCTTCTTCTGTGGGGCTGGGGGCTGATTCAATTAATAAAAGGCGCGTCCGCGGATGGCGCACGTCGGTTTCTCTTGGTCCCCGTTGCCTTCGCATGGCTGGCCGCACTGATCAGCGCCAATCACTTTGGCGTCCGTTATTTGCTTCCAGCAACGCCGTTTCTAGCCGTGGCTGCCGGTGTGGCGATCGCGCCATTGCTTAACTCTTCGAAACGAACGGGCGCGCTGATTATTATGTCCTGGCTAGCCGTGGAAACCGTGATCACGCATCCGCATCATATGGCGTATTTCAATCAGCTGATTGGCGGGTCCCGCAATGGGTACAAGTGGCTCGACGGATCGAACCAGGACTGGGGCCAGGATCTGCCGGCACTAGCGGATTTTCTGAAGAAGGAGGGCCATCCCGGGCTTTTGTTGAGTTATGTGGGCTCGGGCCGTCCTGAAGCGTGGGGCCTCGAATACCAGGACGTCTTGTCGCCGGCGATCACCAGCGGTTTTCATCAACAAACGCTTCTCCCTGTGGACGGAAATAAAGAATATTTGGCGGTGAGCGCCGCGCTGCGCGCCAAGCCGCCTTGGGCGGCCGTCTTTTCGTGGTTGGATGAACGCACGCCGAAAGCGGTGCTCGGCCAGACGATTTTTGTCTACGATATCAGCATGGATAGCGACGCCGCCGAGCAGTTGGCCAACATTTACCGCCTGTACGACCGGCCGCATTTGGAAAAACGCCAGCGCGCCCGGGCCGCTTGGATACAGGAACGTCAATAAGGTATAAGAACTGCCTTCGGCCCCATCGTCTAGTGGCCTAGGACACCAGATTCTCAATCTGGGAACACGGGTTCGATTCCCGTTGGGGCCATGTTTTTTAAGGGAAAAATGGTGCGATTCTTAAGGTCATGGCTTCTCTGTCTGCTCGTACTCATACTCGCCGCCGCATTTGCCCCCTTCTTCGCCGGTCCATCCAGTCAAAATAACGTTTTTTCCTTCGTCAGCGTGGTTCTGTTCGCCGCTCTCTCGGCGCTTGTGTTTGAACTTTGCGCGCGCGGATTGGACGCCGTTTCGCCGCGTGCGGCACTGATCGCTATTTTGTCGACGGCGGCGATCTGCCGGGCCGGCTGGGTGCTTTGGAACGACAACGAGCAGGTCTCCGATTTCGCCATTTATCACGAATTGGCAGCGGCCGTCGCCGGCGGGCAAGGCTACACGCTCACCGGGCCGGCTGGCGCCGAAGATTTGGAGCTGTATCTCGGTCGCGACAAAACGCTCCCGTACACCACCGCTCATCGCGCCCCGGGTGTCGCGTTCGTCGGCGCCGCTTTGTTTAAAATTGCTGGACCGCTCGATAACGCTTTTAAACTGCTGAATCTTTTTTTGGGCGTCGCCACCGCGTGGCTATTGACGCTTCTGCTTTCCGCCTGGCCGGCCGCCGCGCGGCGCGCCGGGCTTGTCTGGGCAATTTATCCGCCCGCAGTGATGGCGACAAGCCTGTACGGCTCGGAAATTCTATTCACGTTCCTGTTGTGCCTGGCCGGGCTTCTCTTTCAGCGCGGGCGTGAAAGCGACAGGCTTAAATATCCGGCAATCGGTATTGTGCTTGCCGCCGCGGCGCTGACGCGTTCGTTTTTGTGGCCGCTGGTGCTTAGCGGTGTGGCCGCGATCATTTTTACGCACGGCTGGAAAAAAGGCGCGTTCAAGGCGGGATTTCTCATTGTGTGCGTGTTCATCGCATTGACGCCGTGGATCGCGCGCAATTGGTCGCTTCTGCAGCGCTTCGTGCCCATTTGCACCAACGAAGGCGAGTTTCTAGCGCAACGGACAAAAGAATTTGTTCCGGGGCGCGATGAAGACGCCGGATGGACCGAACGCCAAGCCGCATGGCGCGCGATCATCAACGAGGCCGACCGCGCCGCCGAAGGTTATCGAATCGCCGCCGACAATTGGCGGCGCGCCCTTGCCGCAGGCCCTTTGCACACGCTGCATTCATTGTGGCGCGCGGCGGTCAGCACATTTTCCAACGACTATGACATGCTCTTCTGGTCGACCCGCCGCTCCTATTACTCGGTGGTTTATCCAGGCCCGACAGGAAGCATCAAGGACGTGTCGCTGTTAATTTGGCGCTGGTTTACGCACGGCTTCTATATCGCGCTTCTGCTCGGGGCCCTGACAGGCGTTCTGCTCAGCGCGCGTTTCGGTTTTGATCTCGTGCCCAACCAGTTTTTTCTGTCGTTTTTCTTCCTTCTGTTCGCGACCGCGCATCTTTTCGTGATGGGGCAGTCGCGCTACCACTTTCCCCTAATGCCCGTCGCGGCCATGCTGGCTGGTTTCGCGAGGAAAAAATGATCCGACGGAACGTCATTGCCCTGCTCGTTGGCCTGGCGGCCTTCGTAATGATCGGCACGCTGGCGGCCGTCCTTCCTTTTGATTACGACGAAATTCTACATGCGCACGGATCCTGGCTGGTGGCGCAAAATTTTATCCCGCACAAAGACTTCTTGGCGTTGCACCCCGGCTTTTTTTGGTTTCTGAACGCACCGTTGATCAAACTTCTTCCCGGAAATTTCGATGCACTGCTGGTTCTGCGAGGTGCAAATGCTTTATTCTCCATCGCCGCCCTGGGCGTTATCGGCCTAATCATCCGCCGCTCGTTGCCCGCGCCAACGCCCAATGGGCCCGTACTTATTGCGATCGGCGCCGCGCTCGTTCAGCCATCGGTGGCCCAAACGCTCGTTGAGTTCCGGCCCGATCAATCGTCGCTCCTGCTTATTTTATTCGGATTGTATCTTGCCGCCGAGAAAGACGTTCCGGAATGGGTGACGTTTTTTATTCCCGCCCTCCTCTACACGCTGGGCACGCTCATCAATCCCAAACTTTACCTGATTCCCGTCATCAGCACGCTCGCCTTCGGCGCCGCTGTTTTTTCCAATAACAGGCGAGTAGCGGGGCGCTATGTTTTGCACACGGTCGCCGGCATTCTCACGAGCGCGGGCTTTTTGGCCCTGGTCTGCGCGGCCAAAGAAATTCCTTTTGACGCGTTTTTTACACAGGTGTTTCGTTACCACGCGGAAATCGCGGGCTTGTACGGCAGCGAATCGGGCCTCGCACGCGAACTGACGCGGCATGCGCTGGAGCAATTTGGTCTGCCGTTCTTGTTTCTCGGGCTGGGCATGGCCGGACTTTTCGTCGCCATAAAACACGGCGGCTGGCGCGCGCACATTCCCGCGCTTGTTCTGACGGCCTATGCGGCGCTCCAACCCTTTTCAGTTAGCCTTCCCTTCCGGCAGTATCAATACGCGATTTATATCGCGGCCGCGGTGCCGCTCGCCTTTTTGCTGGCGCGCAAACGAAATCTGTTGATTGTCGGGGGCTTGGTCATCATCGGCAGCGCATTCTTTCAAGTGCGGGAATGGCAACGCTTGGCAGCCGCTTTTCCAAACGCCAAACAGCGCGCTCTCGGCAACTTTTTGCTCGCTCATTGCCCCGACAATTACCCGGTCGCCGCGCAAATCCCATACCATCCGGTTTTTCGCAAAGACGCCGTCTTCGCTTGGTGTGAAACGTTTATTCCGAACGGCCATTCAATGATGGAAATAATGGAGCGTTTCCCCGGCCTCGCCACCGCGCTTTCCCGAGAGGGCATTACGCAACAGCTGGAGAAGAACCCGCCCGGGCTGATCGTATTACCTCCAATCGCCGCGACGGGCGGATTTACGGAAGCCGCGCAATTGTTCGCCGAAACCAGGCCTGGCGCGTATCGCGCTGTTTTCACCCCGCAATTACGCCTTTATCAGCGCATTGAGGATGCGGCAACGACGGCCTCGAAGTAATCACGGGCACTTACTATACTTTCTCTATGAAATCTCATCTGAAATGGATCGCCGGTCTTTTTTTGTTGGCAGGGCCGCTTGCCGCGGTTCCCCAAAGCGACGCGCCGGAAATGCGCACCGATTTAATCGCCGAAGTCACTCAGGCCAAGCCGGGCGACACGGTTCTCATCGGCATACACATCAACATCGAAGAGCTGTGGCACATTTACTGGAAAACGCCGGGCGACGCGGGAATTCCCACCACCGTTAAATGGATTTTGCCGAAAGGCGTCACCGTTTCGGATCTGCGCTGGCCGGAACCGCACGTCTTTACCGAGGAAGGCGACATCCGCACCGCCGGCTACAAAAACGAGGTCATCCTCCTGGCCGCGCTGACCATCCCGGCCAATTGGCCATCAGGCAAACCCGTCGACATCAAAGCCGACGTGAAATGGCTCGTCTGCAAAGTGGCCTGCCTGCCCGGCGGCGCCAGCGTCACCAAGCGCCTCGAAACCGGCGCGTCAGCTGTCGCGCATGAGCGGGAAGCGACGCTTCTAAAAGAATTCCTGGAGAAAGTTCCGACGGCGGAGATGGAAGAGAAAATCGTCGCTTCGCTGCAAAGCGCGCCGGAATCCGCGATCGGCTTCGGACTGGCGCTGCTCTTTGCGTTTCTGGGCGGCCTTCTTCTCAACATCATGCCGTGTGTCTTGCCGGTACTGTCCATCAAAGTCTTCCGGTTGGTCAAACACAAAGACCAGCCCCGTGCGCAGTTGGTCACGGAAAGCCTGATGTATGCCGTCGGAGTTCTTCTTTCGTTCGCGGCGTTGGCGGGCGTTGTTGTTTTTCTGAAATCGATCGGGCAAGAAATCGGCTGGGGTTTTCAGTTTCAAGAACCGCGTTTTGTGATCGCGCTGGCGGCAATCCTGTTTGTCTCGGGTTTGGTTTTGGCGAGCGGGTATGAATTCTCAGTTTGGCTGCCGGCTTCTTTTTCCAGCAAACTTTCGCAGGGCGGGGCCGCGGGCGCCTTGTGGGACGGTTTTCTGGCGACGCTTCTCGCCACGCCGTGCACCGCCCCGTTTCTTGGCGCGGCGCTGGGGTTTTCGTTCTCTCAGCCGCCGTTAATTGTTTTTATTTTCTTTCTCGTTATCGGCGCGGGACTGGCCCTGCCGTACGTTTTGTTTGCGCTCATTCCCGGGACGACGCGCTTCCTTCCCAAGCCGGGCGGGTGGATGGAAATTTTTAAGGAGCTCATGGGGTTCCCTCTTCTGGGAACGTCGATATGGCTTTTATGGGTTCTGGGGCAGCAGCAGAGCGGCCTGGTCGTCACATCGACGCTGGTGTTTTTTCTCATTTTGGCGCTGGCGCTGTGGGGAACCAAGCGCTGGAGCGCCCGCAGCGGACGGCTTTTCTTTATTGCTCTCGTCATTGTGACCTACATGGTCTCCGTGGAACCGCTTTTGCAAAGTCGCGGCTCAACCGAGACCGCAAGCGGGGCCCGCAGCGCTTGGCCCGCGTATTCAAGCGACTCCGTCGACGAGCAGCTCGCCCAGGGTAAAATGGTTTTTGTGGATTTCACCGCAGACTGGTGCTTGACCTGCCAGCTTAACAAGCGCGTCCTGCACTCGGCCGCGGTCGATCGCGCGTTTAAGAACGCCAACGTCGTACCAATGGTCGCCGATTGGACCAACGGCGATGAAGCCATCACCAAAACCTTGCGCAAACTCGGCCGCTCCGGCGTGCCCGTTTATGTGTTGTACGTGCCCGGCCAGGCGCCGGTTCTTCTTCCCGAATTATTAACGGAGAAGATCCTTATCGACGCTCTGCAAACGCCGCGTTGAAAAAAGCCGTCGCTGTTTTTCTCTTCCTGTCCGCCATTCTCTACCTCGTTTCGGTCCGCGCTTATTACGTCGGCTTCTTTAACGACGACGCCTTTTACGTCATCGGCGCGCGTTCGCTCCTGCAGGGGCGCTTCGTCGAACTGAATCATCCGCTGGAACCGGCGCTGGTGAGCTATCTGCCCGGCTATCCTCTTCTGCTCGCGCCGTTTCTACTGGTTTCCGCGGGTTTTCTGCCGCTGCAGCTTCTCTCTGTCGCTCTAATCGTGGCGGGACTCTATTTGACGATTCGTCTTTTCCAGAATGAGTTTTCGAACGAACTTATTTTGTTGGGCGCCGTTCTATGCGCGGTAAATCCGCTGACCGTAAGCTTATCCGGGACGGTCTTGTCGGAAATCCCCACCTTCGCACTAACACCGCTTCTGTTTCTTTTGGCCAAACGTTTCTGGGAAACCCTCGATCATCGACACCTGTTTTATTTGGCCGCGCTGGGGGCGGCCGCATTTTGGATCCGGCCGACGGGCGTCTTGTTCGTCGCCGCGTTCGCGGCGGCGACCCACAGCGCCACGCTGCTGCTGATCGCCGCC
>CAZCJA010000076.1:0-10279 GCA_964499015.1 uncultured Elusimicrobia bacterium | reverse complement strand
GCTGAAAAGACGTTCTTCCCGCGAATGTGCCCCACAAAATCTCTGACTGCTGATTCCAGACTCTGCGACCACGTCGGGCCCTGCGGCAACCGCGCCTGCATCGCGACCGGCGGACGGCTGAAGCGCCCCCGCTTATCAAAGGTGTCTCGGGGCGCATAAAGTTTTACCGACTCGCCGTCGTACTCCCAGTAGCCGTCGGTGCCCACGAGCAGCCAGCGGTGAAGATAGGGTGCGGCATAGCTGTGGCGGAGCGTTACGCGCGGGCCGCGGCGAAACTCCAGGCGCAATGTCGCGGTATCCGCCGGCCCGCTCTTTCCGGCATTCCAATCGAGCGTGAGATCCTGATTAACAATCTTTCCGAAAAAATTCAGGCACAGGTTAATGTAATGCACGCCGACCGTTTCGATGACGCCGCGGCTTTGACCGGATTTGCTGCGCCAGGATTTCTTGTAGGCGGGCTTAAACGCGAGGCCGTGGCTTGTGTGCACGTCGAAACTGACCAGTTTGCCAAGATGTCTGCTCTTTAAGGCCTTCTCAAAATGGGTCCATAGCGCGCTGTGGCGCAGATTGAAATTAACGCGGGTTTTCCTTTTGCGCGCACCGGGCCAGTGGAGCAGCGTTCTGGCTTGCGCGGCCGTGGAGACGGCCGGCTTTTCCAATAGGACGTAGCCGCGGTAGCGCTTCAGTTTATTCAGATAGCCAAAATGCGTTCGCGTGGGGCTGGAAACAACAACTCCGTCGGCTTTAAGGACATCGGAAAATTTAACGTCGCCGGATGGATGATAAACGAGCACGTCAATGCCGGGCTGGCGCTTGAGAATTTCAATGTGGCGCAGAGCTTGGTTGCGCCTGCCGATGACGGCGATTTGAATTTTTTTGGGCATTAGAAAATAGGGCAGCGGTCGCAGGGGACGATTTTCTTTCTCATGTTAGCCACGTGTTCATCCCTGAGTTTTTTGTAGGCGGGGCCGAGCCATATATCGGAAAGCGATGTTGTGTTGGCATCACCGACGCATAGATAGGATTTATAGTCGAAATCGCATGGATTTACTTTTCCGTCGTACCAAACGTACATTCGTTCCCAAAGCGCGCCGCATGGTTGGCTTACTTCGATGGGCGGATTGTTGTAGCTGTCCCAGCGCGGCATGGCCCTTTTAATGGTTACTTGATCGACTTGGTTTCCCCAGAAGTCAGCCATCTGTTCTTCGTCTTGATCGTCGCGGACTTTAACTCCGGAAATACGCGTGATCGTTGGTGATCTTGAAAATTGTTTGGCGCGGATGTCGTTGAAACGGCCGATGTTGGCCACCACTTCGTCAAATTTTCCGTTCACGCGGATGGATTCATATGTGTCTTTTGTTCCGGCGTCGACTGAAAAAACAACCTCGTTAACGCCCGCGTTCAATATGTCGTTGGAAAGCTTTTCAGTAAGCCGGGTCGCGTTGGTGTTGATTTTCAAATCCATAATGCCGATGTCCCGCAAATGCAGGAGCATTTCGCCGAATCGCGGATGGAGCGTGGGTTCCCCGCGGGAAGCGAGCGTCACCGCGCGGCAATGGCGTTCTTTGGCCTGGTCGGCCACTTTGAGAAACAACTCCCAAGGCATGTGACCCATGAATTCTTTTTTTGTGAATGAGGAGTCGACTTGGAAACACATCACGCAGCGCAAATTGCAGACGGACGTCGGTTCAATCAGCAGGTGGACGGGAAAATCGGTCAGTTTGCGCAGTCTCGGGTAAACCTTGAATTGGTAGCGGTAAGCGAGGTAGTCCATCCACCGTTCTTCCGGCTGGTGGACCATCCATTCCACCTCTTGATTGGATAAACGGAATTTTGGGCCCGCGCTTTCGTCTTTGATGTTGGAAGAAATGTCTCCGGTGTTGATGTCGGCGTGAATTTGGCGGAGATTTTTATCATGCTCGCTCTTTGGGGACGGAACGCGGCTGAACTCTTCCTGAAATATAGCGTTCAGGCGCGCGCGAAATTCGCTGAGATCTTCCTGTTTTTCCTTGAGAAACGTGCCATGCCGGTTGCCTTTGCTAAGTGAGGTGCCTTTGATGAACCCCTTTGTATCGAGAGGTTTCTTTTCCGGCTTTTGCGGGTTTTGGTCGGATGCCATTGGCCGTTATTGTAGTGAATTTTTAAGGAGAATCTCGGCGACGCGCGCGCCGGAATGCCCGTCCAGCTTGTAGATATAGTCGGCGCGGATACGCGCCCGTCCGTCCGCGTCTTTATGCGGATCTTTTAAATAGGCGTCGATCGCTTCTTCCAGCTCGCGCGGCGAGCTCGCCACGGTAATGCCGCCGCGCTGCAGCAGTTTGCTGTAGTGCGTGGTGGCATAAAAGTTGTCGACCATTTGCTGATTGGCGGTGTCCCCGTCATAACCGACGCAAATCACCGGCTTGTCGAACGCGGCCGCGTCGATGGCCGTCGTTGAGTACGCATTGATGACCACGTCGGCATAAAAAAGGGACTCACCCAAATCGCTGGTGTTATTTTTCTCCGGCTGCCAGCCTGAATTTACCGGCAAAGCGCTGTAGGCGACGCTCGGTTGTTGGAAGAATACATCCGGCCCTTTGAATTCCGTCACCCATCCGGACATGTCGGTGCGCGGATGAAAACGGATCAGCAATTGGCAGGGTGCGCCGAAGCGTCCGGCGCGCATTGATGTCACGATGCCGCGGATCACCGTGAGCTGGTCGTGCACAATGGTCGGACTTGTGGCTAAGTAATAGATGAGTTTTTTGTCCGGATCGGCGCCGATGCCCTTGAGGAAGTTTTTGCGCGTCGATTGCTTGCCCACGGACGTGTACACGTCGAATTGGGGGATTCCGGAAAGGTCGATGCGTTCGCGCGGCACGTTGTAAAGTTCGACAAGCTCTTGCGCGAGGACTTCGTTCCAGGTGATGAAGCGGCCGTAGAGATCGACGGGCAGCATGCGTCCGATGTCCCAGCTGGTGATTTGTTTGAGCCCCGATTTGCAGGTCAGATTGTCCCAGCTGTGCACCATGTAGGTCACGGGAATCTTTAATTTTTTTGCCACAAGCGCGATCTCGACTTCTTCTTGGACAAATCCATGAGACACAAAGATCAGGTCCGGCTTGTGGCGCGCAATTAAGCTGGTTAACGGGATGTTCACGAGCATAAGGCGCTGCGCCGTTAAAAGCAGCCTCTCAATCGGCGGAAGGCGCCCGATTGCGGCGATCAGCCAATAGAGCGCGTAGCGCAGCGGCCGTTCGGCGCGCAATTGTCCTTCCAAGACTTCCAACGTCTTGATGGAATGTTTACGGGTAAACCAATAGCCCTGAATGATCGATAAAATTTTGCTGATTAGGGTCAGCAGGGGGTTTGCAATTTGGGGGACGTGTTCAAAGACGACGTTCGGATCGTTGAATTCGCTTTTAAAAGCGGCATCGTTGGCCAGCGGCGTAAAAACGATGAGTTTGTTGTTTTTCTTCAGCGTGGGATAAAAATCAGAGCGGAGGAAGTTGCGGGCCGACATCCCGTAGGGCAGGGACAAAAAGAACGTCTTCATTTCGACAGCAATCGCTCCAGGCGTTCGAAGTCTTCAACGGTGTCGATGTTGACCAGCGGCGTATCGATGACCACCGCGCCGGCTTTGTTGCCGAGAATGGATTTTTGAGTCTCAAGGCACGCGCGCGTCATTGCATAAACAACGCCGTTGCGGTAGTAAACCGGCTTCAATTGCTGGCGCGCTATGATTTTTTTGCCTTCCGGATCGTATAACCGCATTTTTTCATCTTCAATCACCAATTGTTTCAGCGGATGGAATTTTAAATCGGCCGTGGAAACGGTCCAAACGGAGTCGTAGTTGCCATCAATCATTTTTTTAAGCACATCGCGCACATGATCGGCGGTCCGCATGGGGGATGTGGGCGGTAAAAGAAGAATAATGTCGTAAACGCAGCTGTCCATTTTTTCCATTTCAAGAAGCGCGTGGTGCAACACATCCCAATCGCCAATCAGGTCGCCGGAAAGCGATTCGGGCCGCGTGAACGGCGCGTCAATGCCTGCGGCCTTGGCGATTTTCATGATTTCCGGATGATCGGTAGACACAACGGCGCGGTCGATCTCTTTAACCGCTTTGACGATGGGGCCGACGAGAGCAATCAGCGGCGTCCCCTTAACTGGGCGAATGTTTTTAAGAGGCACGCCTTTGCTGCCGCCGCGCGCCGGAATAACGGCCAATATTTTTTTATTGTCGATCATAAACGCGAGGTGTTTTCGGCCCAAACATTAGCTGTTATCCGGCAAATATGAAACAATAAATCCGCATGGATCCCGAAGTAAAAGCGTCTAACATCAAGGATTTCTGGGAGAAAAACCCGGTTTGCGCGAAGGACATCACGCATGCCATCGGGTCGCCCGCTTATTTTGACGCCTTCGATAAAGCGCGCGGCAAAATCGAACCGCCGGCCTTCGCCAACGATTTCTACGAGTTTGAAAAATTTCGCGGCAAGAAAGTGCTTGATGTCGGCTGCGGCAACGGCTGGGTGCTTCGTCACTACGCCCGCGCCGGCGCGGACGTGACGGGCGTCGACATCACCGAGGCGGGCATTCAATTGTGCCGCACGCGTTTCAAAAACGAGAATTTAAAAGGGAATTTCGTCGTCGGTAACGCGGAAGAGCTTCCTTTTCCGGACAATACCTTTGACGCGGTCAGCTGCATGGGTGTGGTACATCACACGGCAAATCCGCAGAAAGCGGTGTCCGAAATTTATCGCGTACTAAAGCCCGGCGGCCGGCTCATCTTCATGCTTTATCACCGCAACTCCGTCCTCTACCGGTTTAAATTTCCGCTTTTGAAGCTGATCACGGGCAAAAGCATGCAGCAATTGGTGAACGAGGTGGACGGCTTCGGCAATCCGCGGGGCGATGTGTACTCCAAAGAGGAAATGCGCGCGCTGCTCGGCGGCTTCACGCTCACCGATTTGTTCGCGGGCCTTATTGAGGGATGGATGGTGCTGCCGTTTATCGGGCGTTTCCTGCCGGATGTTTTGTTTAAGCCGTTTGAGCGCCTGGGCGGCTGGTTCCTCTATGTAAAAGGGGTCAAGGCTTAATGTGCGGCATCGCCGGGCTTTTCCGCGTCAGCGAATTTAACCGCACGACAGACCAGGTTTTTTCGCCGGAGCTTTTATCCAAAATGCGCGACTGCATGGCGCATCGCGGCCCCGACGATTCGGGATTGTTTATTTCTCCGGGGAAGTCCGTGGGTCTGGCGCACCGACGCCTGTCGATTATCGATCTCACCTCCGCCGCCGCACAGCCGATGTGCAACGAGTTCGAATCCATCTGGATCGTTTTTAACGGCGAAATTTATAATCACGCTGAACTCCGCAAAGAACTGCAGTCGCTTGGGCGTAAGTTCAAAACCGACCACTCCGACACCGAAGTGATCATCAAGGGATACGAGCAGTGGGGAACCAAGGTAATCGAACGCCTGCGCGGAATGTTTTCGTTCGCGATCTGGGACAAAAACCGTAAGCGCTTGTGGCTGGCCCGCGACCGCATGGGCGTTAAGCCTCTTTATTACACCGAAGTGAACGGCGTTTTCGGTTTTGCCTCCGAAATCAAAAGCCTGCTGGAAATCCCCGGCGTCAAGCGCGAGTGCCATGAGCGCGCGTTGTACGATTTCCTGACGTTCCTGGTTTCGCCCGCCCCACAAACCCTCTTTCGCGATATTTTTAAATTGCCCGCCGGCCACACCCTCATGGTGGAAGAGTCGGGTGCGCAGGTGCTGGAGCGTTACTGGAATCCTTTTACCGGCGTTGGAAAAATTGAAAACCGTTCCGAAAAAGAATGGACGCAGATGATTCTGAAATCTCTGCGGGAATCGATTCGCTACCGGATGGTATCGGACGTGAAGTTCGGCGTGTTCCTGTCGGGCGGCATCGATTCGTCGGCCAACGTGGCGCTCATGGCGGAACAAATGGCCGATCCAGTCGAAACGTTCTCGATCGGTTTCGACGGCGTGGCGGCGGAGTTGAGCGAGCTTAAGTACGCGCGCCTCATTTCCCAGCGGTACAAGACAAACCCCCATGAATTCATCGTGAAAAAAGAGGATTTTTTGCGCTTGTTGCCGGAGATCATTCACCACCAAGACGAGCCGGTGGTGGATCCGGCCTGCGTGCCATTGTATTACGGCGCACAGTTGGCCAAGAAAAGCGGCACGACCGTCTGCCAGGTGGGCGAAGGCGCGGACGAGCTTTTCTGCGGCTATGTGCAGTGGGGAGATTTGCTCAAATTTCAATCGCGCATGCGGTTCATTCGCTTCGTGCCGGGTTTCATTCGTGCGGCCATTTGGGGATTAATCCGCCAATGTTCGTCCGGCAACTTAAGCAAGCTCGGTCCGCTCGACCGTTTGCGCCGCGTGCTCATGCGCGAGCCGGTTTTTTGGGGTGGAACGGAAGGCTTTACCGAGCTCCACAAAGATCGGCTCTTAAGCGCCGCGTTCAAGAAACGCATGAAGGGCTATTCGTCCTATAACATCATCAGCGGGTTCGAAAGCGACTTCAAAAAAGACGCGCCCAAAGGGGCCGACGAGCTTCATTGGATGACGTATTTGGATTTCCGGCTCCGCTTGCCGGAACTTCTGCTCATGCGCGTCGATAAAATGACGATGGCCAGCGGTGTGGAAGCACGCGTGCCGTTTCTGGACCAGGAATTCATTAAACTTGCGATGTCGATCCCAAAAGACGTGAAGTATAAGAACGAGCGCTTAAAGCATCTGCTCAAAGAGGCGGTCGAGTCGATTCTTCCGCATGAGGTAATTCATCGCAACAAGCAAGGCTTTGGTTTGCCCATGGACCAATGGTTCAACGAAAGCCTGCTCGCCTGGGCGAGTGAAAAAATCATGGATTTCTCGCGGCGTACGCCGTTTTTTGACGTCAAAGCGATGGACGAGTTTTTGGCGATGAAAGATTCGATGCGCACGTGGTTCCTGCTCAGTTTTGTGCTCTGGCACGAAAAGTGGATCGAAAACAAGGATTTGGCTCTTCCGATAAATTGATACAATCCCGCCTCGTCACGCCTGTAGCACTCCGACGGCAACAATATGCGCTCGTAGCTCAGCTGGAAGAGCGTCTGGCTTCGAACCAGCAGGTCGCAGGTTCGAGTCCTGCCGAGCGCAATGATTCGCCGCAGGCGAATCCCTCGCTGAACTCATGCGCTGATCGCATGCGGACCCCTCCAAGGCACTATTTGGAGGCATCATGGGTTTCTCATTTGAAAAGCTGGACGTTTATAAGCGGTCATTAAGCCTGGTCGAGAAGATTGAGACGTTGTGCCAGGGTTTGAAAGGAAAAATAGCGTATCCGTTTCTGGATCAGTTGACGCGAGCGATTCTCTCGGTGCCGCTAAACATTGCTGAAGGCAACGGACGGTGGCATAAGAACGAAAAGAAGAGGTTTTTTGGATCGCCAAAGGTTCATTGTATGAGGCGGTGCCGATTCTGCAGATTTTTCATCGTAGAGGCTTGATGCCTGATGCGGAATATCAGGCCTACTATAACGAAGTTGAAGCGATTGCTAGGATGTTGACCAAGCTCATTGTTTCTGTCGATGCTCTCAGGAATGAATTGCGGCCCACTGACGGATCGCATGAGAATATCGCATGAGCATGAGAGGATTCTTGGGCAGGTGGCGGAACTGGCAGACGCGCGAGGCTTAGGACCTCGTGCCCGCAAGGGCTTATGGGTTCAACTCCCTTCCTGCCCAGTCATTACTTCTATTAACTCATGCCACAATCGCATGCGAATATCGCATGAGCATGAGAAGCTAAGGAGACACAATGTTAGGTCTATCGAACGAACTAAAAGTAAAAATTGAATCCGAAAAAGAATGCGTCAAAAAACTTTCCGTTGAATGGCCCGCCGCCAAAGTCAAAGAGAAAATCGAAGCGGCGTTTGAAACGGTCAAAACCCAGGCGAAAATCCCGGGTTTCCGCCCCGGCAAAGCACCGGCGGATTTGATCAAGAAATCATACACGGGCGTCGCTTATGAAAAAGCGCAGGACGACCTGATGCGCGAAGGCGTGATGGAGGCGCTGAAACTAAAAAAAATCCACGCGGTGAACACGCCGGTGATCCAATCGGCTGATTTCAAACCGGAAAAAGCCTTCAAATTTGAATTTGAAGTGGAAGTTTCGCCGGACGTTAAACCCACCGGCTACAAAGGCCTGGCCATCACCCGCAAGAAAACCAAGGCGGACCAGGAAGCCATCGACAGCACGATGAAAAAAATCGTCGACAGCAACGCCAAACTTGTTGAATCCAAAGCGGAGACGCTCGGCGACAAACAATTCGCGGTGGTCGATTATGAAGGCTTCATGGACGGCAAGGCGATCGACGGCGCGAAAGCGGAAAATTTCCTCATCGACATGTCGGCGCCGCAGGCGATCGACGGTTTGGCGGAAGGGTTGGTCGGCGCCAAAGCCGGCGAAACGCGCGATATCGAAGTGAAATTCCCGGAAAATTCGCCGTCCAAGGAACTCTCGGGCAAGAAAGCGAATTTTAAGATTAAGCTGCACGCGATCAAGGAGAAGCAGTCGCCGAATTTGGACGACGAGTTCGCCAAAGACCTGGGCCTTGAGTCCCTGGCTGAACTGAAGAAGCGTGTCGTCGAGAACTTGGAGAATGAGCTCAAGCAGGCCTCCGAGCGAGACGTGCGCGCCCAAATCATTGACAAGCTGCTGGCCAAAAACGAGTTCGCGGTGCCGCCGAGCCTGGTTGCCAAGCAAGCCGAATACCTTGCCCAGCGTCAAGGTGAAATGATTCAGCGTCAGGGATTTCCGAAAGAAGAGATTAAAAAGCTTCTGGACGGCATGAAAGCCGAGATCCTGAAGCAGGCGGAGAAAGAAATTCGCCTTCAGTACCTCTTGGAGCAACTCGCAGAAATCGAAAAAATTGAGGTGCGGGAAGAGGAAATCTCTGCAAGAATTAATGAGATCCTTTCAACGATTGAAGAGAAGAACCGGAAGGCGTCCGAAGACGCATTGCGCAATCGCTACATGGAGACGCTGCGTTTAGAAATAAAAGAAAACAAAGTGTATGATTGGCTGGTCAAAAACGCCAAAGTCACCGAAGAGCAAGGAGCCAAGAAATGATCGTCCCGTCGATTATCGAACGGTGGAACCAGGGTGCGGTGGTCGGGTATGACATTTATTCCCGTCTTCTTCGCGACCGGATCATTTTCGTCGGCGGTTTCGGCGGCGCGGTGACCACGGATTCGGCCAACCTTATTATTGCCCAGCTTTTGTACTTGGAAGCCGAGAACCCGGACAAAGAAATCAATCTCTATATCAACTCCCCGGGCGGTATGGTGACGGCCGGCCTCGCCGTTTACGACACCATGCAGTTCATTAAATCCCCGATCACCACCATTTGCATGGGCATGGCCATGTCCTTCGGCGCCGTTCTTTTGACGGCGGGCACCAAAGGCAAACGTTACGCGCTGCCCAACTCGCGGATCATGATCCATCAGCCGCTTCTTCACGGTGGCGGCATTTCGGGCCAGGCGACGGACATCCAGATTGAAGCCAAGGAGCTCGTTAAAACCAAAACGCGTTTGAATGATATTTTGGCCAAACATACCGGGCAAAAACCGGAAAAAGTGCGGGAAGATATGGAACGCAACTATTACATGTCGGCTGAAGAAGCAAAAAAATACGGAATTCTCGACGAAGTGATAACGCCGCGGAAATTAGCGGAACTCACCGGGAAAGGGAAATAATGGCGATCGATACACCCTTTGGCACGCCCGATTCCCCGCAGTGCGTTTTCTGCACCAAGGGCAAGAACGATGGGTTGAAACTCATCGGGGGGCAGGGCACGTATGTCTGCGAAGAGTGTATCCGCAATTCCTACGCGTTGCTCCAGCGCATCACGGAAGAAGAGCAGCGCCACGCAATCCGCACCCTTCCGCGCCCAACGCAGATCAAAACCGTTTTGGACGAATATGTGATCGGTCAGGAAAAGGCGAAGCGCACGCTGTCCGTCGCCGTTTACAACCATTACCGCCGCGCGGAGCTGATCGATAAAGCCGGTAAATCCGGACAGAAAGCCGACGTCGAACTCTCGAAGTCGAATATTCTTCTCGTCGGCCCGACCGGAACCGGTAAAACCCTTTTGGCGCAAACCATGGCGCGTCTTCTACACGTGCCGTTCGCGATCGCCGACGCCACCACGCTGACCGAAGCCGGCTACGTCGGTGAAGATGTCGAAAACATCATCCTGCGTTTACTCCAGTCCGCCTCGTTCGAC
>CAZCJA010000075.1:0-10447 GCA_964499015.1 uncultured Elusimicrobia bacterium | reverse complement strand
TCTCGATGCCGCGTTTAACCCCAAAGAATTTTTCCGTGTCGCTGACCGTGATGATCAAATCCGGGAACGTGACCGCTTCGATGTGGGTGTTTGTGCCCGTTACTTCCTGGTCTTCGATCGACGTTTGGAAGTTATTGGTGAGCGAGAAGCTCGATAACGGCTTCCAGCGTTCCGATAGAATTTTGTACGCGCTCCACGGCAACCAGGACATGTTGGTGCGGAATGTTTTGCGCCGCGTCAAACTGGTGCGGCGCGCCGGGTCCGTGGTAGAGGAACTAATGGCCAGTTCATCTCCCGCCCACAGCTTGTTCCGCCATTTAAAACTGTTGGCCACGTTTTCATAGGCGTCGCCCGATTCCAATTTGTAACTGGTATTAAAATTTAACGATTGGAACGGCCGGAATCTCGGCAGCAGCTGGTTCACCTGAATCGCCGCGGAGACTTCCCCCTGCCCTGTGCGATTGATGGTCTTTAATAAGTAGTTCGTTGCACTGCTGAGATTGGGCGTCTCGTTGGTTTCGGATCCAGTTAAGGAATAGTTGTATTGCGGCGTCAGCCACTTGGCGAGACGCAGGTTGCCTTGCGCGGTAACGGTTTGCGATATCGCGCGCGGGGTGCGTTCGTTGTCAAACGCCGCCAACGCGGGCAGCGCCGCCACTTCATCGTCGCGGAAATCACGAATGTCTTTTTCCGTCTTTAAACGGAACGAGGGGTTGAACGTAAACGATTCAAACGGTTTGAACGACATGCGCACGTCGTCTTCAATGCTGCTTTGAATCAAGTCCGTTGACGAAAGCGGTGCCGTGGAGATTCCGAAATTCAACAGACCGCTCAAGTCGGAATAATCGAGTTTTTTACGCGATTCCGTGTGCCCGTAGGTGATGCTTGTTGGGATTGGCCGGAAGGTCAGAAAAGCTCCAGGCAAGATATCCAGCTGGGATTTAGACGAGATGCTTGTGCCGACGCGCCACGTGTCCGAGCGGTCGGTGCGCTGGGTCAAATTGGCTTTTGAAATCGAGTTGTCATAACTCATGTCGAACGACGGCAATGAACCCGGGAGCAGCAAGCGCGCCGTGGCATTGTTGGTTTCGTTGCGCACGCTGCCTTCCTGCAAGAACGAAACCAGCGCGTTGGTGTTGGTGCGAAATGCCGCCGGGGTAAATGTTTCGTCAACGCTGCGCTTAACAGTGAACGGGAGAAATTTAATGCGATTAAAATTCAGGAATGACGTTGTTTGTTTACGGTCCTGATTGGTGATGGCGCTGGTCGGCGTCTGAAAGAGGCGGTCGACATCGCGATAGGTTCCGCCAAAATCCATCCAATTGGCCCACGTCGTATCAAAGGAGTAGCGGCGCGCGGCGCCTTTGCGTTCATGCGGATCGGTTTGATGGATGTCGTTGACCCAGATTTCGTTGGAAATGTCTTGGCCTGCGGCGTGAATGCCGATTTTTAACTGTGACACGGATGTGAGGGCCGGCGTTGTGCCGGACTGTGTTATCGTCACGTTCGGCGAAAGAGATTCCCACCGGTCGGGTGTTCCGTCGCCATTCACATCCGCCTGGCGAATCGTGATCACCGCCCATTGGCGCGCTTGCGGAATATCGCTGATGTTAATTGAGGCCTGCTGATACTCCGTTTCAGAACCCGCTTGAATGAACAATTGCCCGCAGGCCGCGCCAGCGCAAGGATCATTGCCGGATGAATCAGCGTTGCGCTTACTTACAAAGAATTTGAGGACATCGTGCTTGGCAAAATCGCGCGTGGCGCCATAAACATTTTTAGTTGTGGCGGTGGCGTTGGCAAGAACGCCGTAATTTAAGGCCAGCGCCTGCTCGCGCGTGTCGGATTCCGGAATGTTTCCTTTATATAGTTCGTTATAGTCGGCCAAACCGAACAGCGGCTGATAGGCGGCGTCGTCTTTGTTGTTGATCGCCGTTATAGTCATTGTGCTACCCGATGAGCTGAATTCTGCTGGTTGCCATGTGTTCCCTACCATCGCTACTTTGCTGACGATGATCGCGCCTGTGCGCGGAGTGGCTGCGGTGCGGTTGCGCAGTGTTACGCGAACTTGACGTACCGCTAAAAGCCGCGCTTTTTCATCTTCGGAAAGGGTGTCGAATCGAAGTGGTATTTTAAAAAGAATGCGGTTAGAAAAATTTAAATCTGTATACGTGGTTCCATCATAAATTAGTGGATTCGTGGCCGATATTTCAAAAATTGGCCTGTTCGTCGCGGTGATCTCCGCTGTGTTGAGAACGCGGTCGGATGTGAAATCTTCTGAATCAAGGCGCGTGTTGCCGTTCCCAACACGAACGATAACGTTATCGCCAGTCGTGGCTTTTACAAGATCATCGCCTGGGCCGTTGTATTCGAACCCAACGTCTTCACCCAGATTTAGTATCCCATCAAGTGGTATTTGATCTTCCGTGTCGAGCAAGCCATCGCCATCAGCATCCTCATTAAAACTGCCATATTCAACAAACATTTCAACATCCGTACCTTGAATGCCTGCGCCAGTTATATCCAACTCAAACGATGATTTTTTCGAAAAATCGCGTCCGTTTAGTGAAATGATGTGCACCATAGAGACTTGCTCGTTAACAGCATTGGAAAGCGTGTTCAAGTTGTAGCCGATCGCAAGACCTTTTTGAGTGGCGTCGCCGTCATTGGGATCGATCGTGAGCGCGTCCACTTCCGCCCACGTAAGGTGACTGGCGGCATTCTGAAAACCCCGGAAATCCGCTACAGAATTGTATCCGCCGGTTTGCGGAACAGCAGCCACTTGCCACGATTCGTCCAAAAGTGCCGCGCCGTCTTCCTGACGTATTCCTTCCATGGAATCGATCAACGCTTTGCCGAACAAGTTGGGGTTTTCATTGGAGCGCGCTTCTTCGACCGTCATGTTCGTTGTGAACGCTCCAAACTTCAAATTGTTGATCTTGGTATCGGCTTCGGTGACGAGCAGGCTCGACGGCGTGGAACGGATATCCGGCGGGGACGTGGGCTTGGCTGAAAAATTGTAAAGCACCGTGGAGCCAAAGGTCCATGATTCGAACGACGCGCCGGCGAGGCGCTGGTTGGTCAAAATATCGTAGGTCGCGCGCGCGCCCACCAATGTTTCTCCCAATTGTCCGCCGAACGGTGCGAATTCGTAGGTGGCCTCAATGACACTGGAATCGCGGATCAAATCATCGTTGAAGAATGTGATGGTGCCGATGTCGTAATCGATGAAGTAATCCAAGTCGCGGTTTAAACGGCGTCCATCGATGGTGATGGTTTCGGACTGCAGGACGATGTTCGGCCGCAGGAAAAAGGTGCGCTTCAATGCTTGGTATTCAAGAACGAAAACCGCGTGCAATGGTGTGCCCACGGAAACATTGGCTTGGTAGACATCCGGGAAATTAAACAGATTGCGCAGTTCAAAAATGCCCGTGTCGAAATTCATCTCGATCGTGCCCGGATATGTTTGTTGCGGCGACAGTGTAGAGCCAATTTCCAACTGCTGATTCGGATCTTTCACGGTCAAAAGAAAGTTTCCGAGGCCGTTGTCGCGGACGATATTGCGGTCGTTCGTTGGATAAAACCGTTTGATTTCCTGACTAACCATTGGTTCTTCGGGCGTTTTGTCTTTAATCAAAATACCGACTATAGCCGGGTTCGCGCCACGGGCGATTGCTAGATCTTTTAACCTCGTTCCATTGTTAATTGAAAAATCGATGACCACGCGTGAACCCTCGTTCACGGGATTGGTAAACGTAATAATGCCTTTGAGTCGGTCGATTGAATAGTCGACGCCACGGGACATGCGGCGCATCCGTATTGATATTGTGCGTTCAACTTCGGTAGGAGGACTGACGAGGACATCTGTGGCCTGTGGATTACTGGTGTTGTCTTCTATGTAAACTTGTTCGGGAATGGCATCGCTAAGTGGCAATACAGTTTGCCCGGTCAACGTTCCGGTGGCGGAGTACATCGCCGTTGCGCTGGTGAAGGTTAGGTCGTAATACTTGCGGCGGATATAATCGACGTCGTTGACCACTTTCTGTTTGCGTTCGGTGGAACCGGTAAAGCGTTTGGTTTCGGTGGTTCCTTTTGTGCGCGAACCGATCAACATGAGGCCCGCTTTCTTGTATTTGAGGGAGGCGCGAATACCGAAGAGCTGTTTCTGATAGTTGACGAATTCCGTGGCCGGCAGGGACAGCACGATATCGCCGAACGCCGCTTCTTGAACGACTTCGTCCGGATCGCCTTTATAAACGACCGAGAAGTCCTGAACATTTTCCTTGGTGTCGTCAAAATTAACGTTGATGGTGGTCTTGCGGGCTACGGTTCCTTGGATTTTGGCCTGGAGTTCCTGTTCCATGTTGAAGGACTGGGTGTCTTGGGTCGTGCCAAGCTCGTTGGCGCGTTCAGCGGTGATGTGTTTGTTTTCGATCTCAACTTTGATGACTTTACGGCCGGTGATCGCCAGCGAGGATTCATACGGAAGCTCGAACGTAATCTGGCCAGGCGGGGCCTTGGGCGGTTCGACCTCGGCGGTGGTTGTTGTGGTCGATTTTTCGACCATGACAGGGGCTTGCCCGGGTTTGCGGCCACCTTCAATGTCGCGGCGCATTTGATTCCAATTGCGTTGGTCAAAATGAAACGGAGCGGGGTTGGGATCCGGAGCGGTGGTTTTTTCGTCGAGGGCGGGTCCGAAGCGGTAGGGATCGTCTTCCGCGGCTGAAGATGGCACGGCAACCAGGAAACTGAACAGATATCCTGTTAGAAAAAGCCGTGGGACATGTCTAAAAAGCGCATTTTCTAGATGCAAATTGATGAACCCCTGTTGATTTCGAGGGTATCATCAAACGCCTTAATTTTCAAGGCGATTTAAATTTCAAGCTCACTACCGTTTTGTTCGAAAAAGTCCTGTTTTCCCTATCCCAATAGTTAACGCACAACCACGAACTTTTTGCGTTGACCGTTCGGCAATTCCAGGATGTACATGCCGGCGCTCATGCCGCGCGTGTCCAGCTTATTGCCTTCGAATCTCGTTACGAGTTCTCCACGCGTGTTGTACACCTTCGAGGCGGCGAATGATGTATCCAGTGTCTGCGGGATCGTCAGCTCGTCTTTTGCCACGTTCACAAACTTATCGCGCGCATCCGGACGGTAATCGCGCGCCGGCGCGTCGGTATAGGTCGCTACCAGGGTCATATTGTAGTTTTGCATGACAACCGTCGTTTCCATTGCTTTTGCATCGGCGATCGGTGCGCTCTGGAATCCGTCGTGGTCCCAGCGCCATTCAATGAACCGCTGGCCTTCACGCTCTTCGGCTTTGATCGTAACAACAGCGCCTTGCTTATGAGAGCCGCTCCCCAATCCGTTTACGACCGTTAGCGTGTAGCGCTTTTCCAGACGCAGCACGCGATGCGCATGCGAGCCCATGGCGGATTGTTTTATATCGGCGACAAAAATGTCTCCGTCGGCATTGACCGCCATCGCGGTCGGGCCGTTCAAATACCAGCCGCGATAGCCGCCGTTTAGTTCAAACGCAGACAGATTGTCGGGAGCAATTTTGAGCAAGCGATGCGCATGCGAGCCGAGCGCCGACTGCTTTTTGTCCGTGATATAAAGGAAGCCCGCTTTGTCCGTGGCCAACGCTGTGGGTTCAGCCACATACCAGCCGCGGAAACCGCCGTTGAGTTCGGTGGCGACGTTATCCGGCGTCACTTTCAAGATGCGATGCGCGTGCGAACCCAGTGCCGATTGTTTCTTGTCGGCGATATAAAGGTTGCCTTCTTTGTCGACGGCCAAGGCGGTGGGTTCATTGGTGTACCAGCCGCGGAAACCGCCATTGAGCTCGGTGGCGACGTTATCCGGCGTCACTTTCAAGATGCGGTGCGCGTGTGACCCCAGTACCGACTTTCTCTTGTCGGCAATATAAAGATTGCCCTTTTTATCGACGGCCAAGGCCGTCGGTTCATTGACATACCAGCCGCGGAATCCGCCGTTTAGTTCGGTGGCGGTGTTATCGGGCGCAATTTTCATAATCCGATGAGCATGGGATCCCAAGGCGGATTGTTTTTTATCGGCAATGTAGAGATTGCCTTTGTCGTCAACCGCAACGGCGACAGGCTCATTTACATACCAGCCGCGAAAACCGCCGTTCAATTCAGCGCCTATATAAGATGTATCCAAGACAGCGGGAACCGTGGGCTGAACAAACGTGTAAGCCGCTTTTATTTCGATCGGTTTAGCGGGCATGATGAGCTGGGTGGTTTCCGCGTTCCGGTCAATCACCATGATGTCCGTGGCGATTTCCCACATTTTGAATTTATGGTGCATGGTTGGCGCCATTCCGGAGATCGTGACAGACGCTTTAGCGGCGTAAAAGCCGCTGCCAGTGCCGTCGTTAACCGTTAGTTGATAAAGCTTTTTGTAGATCGCCGATACAGTTGCGGCTTTGGCCGGCATGCTTACCGTTGTTTCGGCTGCGTAAGAATCGGTGATAATGCCTTCAACATCGGATGTCCAATGAGAAAACTCAAGTTTTTCACCGAAGCCGACGTCACCGCTGGCTGACGTGGGGCCGGTTTTAATTTTAACGGACTGACCTTCTTGATACGCGCCACTCCCTTCGCCGCTTTTAACGGTGAGCTCGTATTTTTTACGCTCTAATTTATAGACGGACGAATTGCTGTAGTTCGTGGTTTTATAGGTGTCGGCGATATAAAGATTATTTTCTATGCCGTTTGCCAGAGCGACCACTTCATCAATTCTGTTCGGGGTGGTCGGGGAATCGGAGGCAACGCGCGTCATTTTGCCGGTCTTATCGATCATGTGCACCGAAGAATTGCTGTAGTTTGTGGTTTTGTACGTGTCTGCAATGAAAAGATTATCGTCGGTATCGACGGACAAGGCCACCACGCTATTAATGCGGTTTGGGGTGGTCGGCGAATCGGAGGCAATGCGGGTCATTTTGCCGGTGGAATCGATTTTATAGACGGTGGAGTTACTGTAGCTGGTCGTTTTGTACGTGTCGGCGATGTACACATTGCCGCTGTTATCGGCGGCCAGCGCTACGACGGTGTTAATCCGGTTTGGGGTGGTCGGCGAATCGGAGGCGATGCGGGTCATTGTCCATTCGACCGCATGTCCTGGAGAGTTCAGTGTTGTCAACAAAACAACGACCAGTGACAACAGTTTTTTAAGATTGAGATTATTCATACATGGCTCTCCTTATGCTGGGATCAAGACTGATTTTGGTGATCATTTCGCGGTATTTATAAGAAAGGGGTTCGACGTTTTTTTGTGCGACCGTTTGGCCGAAGCGCATGCCCACGCTGACCCGGTGACTGGCTTCGAAATCTTGAACCAGCCCGTACGCGTAATCCAAATTGACGCTGCCGAGCATGAAGCCCGCGCCGAAGGTCATTTCCGCCGAGCTGTCGCCCATGCGGTAGCCGGCCCGGAAAGCCAAAGGCCCCGCGATCGTTTCGATCCCGAGGCCCATGCGCAGTTCGCTGTCATTAATATAGTAAGGAGCTTCGACGGCCAGTGTCGTGGGATAGGATTTCTGAAAAAGCGAAAAGGCCATGCCGGCACGGGCAATTTGCGGCAATTCGTACGACTCTTCGACATATTTTAGCTTCGAGCCAATGTTTTGCACCGCCGCTCCGAAACGAACGCTCGACGAAAGGGCCATCTGCAGGCCGGCGTCGATGGCCATGGCGGTGGCCTTGTTGGCTTCAATCAATTGCGATGAAATATATTTGCCCGCAATGCCGATCGACATATCGCCGACATTGCGGGCAAGCCCGAGCGTGGCCGTAAGATCTGTTTTAGCGTTGACCGTTTTTTCCGTTGTGCCGTCAAAAAGAGTGATGTCCCCCGCGTTGTAATAGCCGATCGACAGTCCCAGACCGCCGTTCTTCGAAGGTGCTCCCAACATCAATTGTCCGAATGAATCTTCGGCAATGCCTTGTTGATACATGAACGAGGCGTGACTGTTCTCCAAGGTGGCCAATGAGCCGGGGTTGTAGGTCAGGCCAGAAATGTCGTTGCTCATTGCGGAGAAGGCTTCGCCCAAAGCCGACGGACGGGCGTTTGGGGTTTCTAAAAGCGGCAGCTCGGTGGTTGTGCCGGCCGCGCAGATCGCGGGAAAAATGAAGAGAAGAGAGAGGGCTGCAATCTTCATACGTAAACATATTGTAACGGGTACTCCCTTAAGGTTTCATGTAGGCGGGTTTAAGATTCAGAGAAGGATTTGCCGTCGGGAAAAGCTAGAATTCTGTCCGCTTATGACGCTTTCGCTCTACTTTTTCAGGCAGTTTTTGCCTTCCTTCGTTTTTGGAGCCGTTCTATTCGTCTTTGTATTGCTGCTTGACCGCTTTTTTGACTTGATCGACATGGTTTTCAACAAAGGGGTCAATGCCTGGCTAATCGGCAAATTGCTGCTGCTTTTCTTGCCCACCATACTTCCCTTAAGTTTGCCTATGGCCGTGTTAATGGCTTCTCTTATGACTTTTGGACGTCTTTCTGAAGAGAATGAACTTACCGCCGTGCGCGCCGGCGGCTTATCGCTCCTTACCGTTCTGTGGTTGCCCGTGGTGTTTACGCTGGCCCTCAGCATTATCATGGTGCCCTTTAACACCTCGATTGCACCTTATGCCAACCGCGCTTTCCGCACCATTTATGAGCAAATCATGCGCGCGGACCCATTGATTAATATCGAGCCCCGCAAATTTTTCCCCATACGCGACATCAAACTTTTTGCCGACTCCGTCGATCCGGATTCAAAAACGCTGCGCCACGTGTTCCTGTATCAAACAGCGCCGGACGGACGGCCGACCGACCGCGTCTTCGCCCAAACCGGTTCCATTAACGCAACCGAAGACTATTTCAAAATGACGCTCACTGACGGACAGCTGCAGCGTTACGATCCCAATAATCCAAAAAACATTCTTCATGCGGCCTTTGGGACGTATCAAATATCGATTCCGCTCAAATCAGACAAGGAAAACGTCAGCACGCGCTATCGCAACTTCACCTCCAAAGAATTAAAAAAGTTGGTCGACGAAATGCGTAAAAGCGGCCATCCCGTGAGCACATTGCTTGCGGAAAACAGCCTGCGCTACGCGATGGCCTTCGCGCCGATCGCCCTGCTCTTGGTGGGCATGCCATTGGCGGTGGTTCTGAAGCGCGGCGGCAAAACCTTTGGCTTTGGCGTTTCGATTGTCGTTATTTTTCTTTACTACTTCCTGCTTATCGGCGGACTGACCATCGCCGAAAAAGGAATTTTGCCGCCGGATGCGGCGTTGTGGGTGGGCAATGTCATTTGCCTTATTATCGGTGGCTGGCTGATCTCGCGGATGATTAAACAATGACCCTTCTTAACCGCTACATTTTGAAGAAATTTTTGGTGCCGTTTTTGGCTTCCCTGGCGGCACTGTGTTTGCTGGTTCTTGTTTCGCAAATTTTCGACCGCTTGGACCAGTTTTTGTCCGATGGCGTCAAACTTTCGCAGGTTATCGGCTATTTGTTGACGTCTCTCCCTTACCAGGCGATGAGTATTTTGCCGATTGCATGCCTTTTGGGAACTCTCTTTGTCGTCGGCACACTGGTCCGCACCAAAGAATATATCGCGGGCCTTGCCGGCGGTATCGCGCCGGAAAAGTTTCTCGGAGGCATCCTTATGGCGGGCCTGGTAATTTCGCTCACCGCATTTGTCCTGGGTGAGACGGTGATCCCACCGACGACAAAACACGCGCGTACCGTTTATCGGGAGAAAATCCGCCGCATTGGCGAATTTCAACCGAACATGTCTTTTTTTCTCACCGTTGCTGGCGCGCAAGGCCGTATGTGGAACATCAGCCAATTCAACAGCCAAACCACGGAGATGAAGCGAGTCGTCGTTGACACGCTTTCCGGCGGGCGTCTGGGCATGCAGATCGATGCCTTGAGCGCTCAGCTGACGCCCAACGGTTGGACGTTCTACGATGGCGAGGTGCGCACATATAAATCCAACGGCGTCGACATCGGTACGCAGGAATCGTTCAAAGAACGAAGCTTTGGCTTTGAAGAACGCCCTCCCGATTTTGTGATTCAAGAACCGCAGCCGGCGGAAATGAATTTCAGAGGGCTCAAAAACCATATCGACCGTTTATCATCCTTGGGAGTTCCGGTCCGTAAGCTCGAAGTGGAGCTCATGATGAAAATTGCCTTTCCCTTTTCTTGTTTTATCGTCACCCTGCTGGGGGTTCCCCTCGGCATGAGCGGCAAAGGGAACCGCGCGATGGGCGTCGCAGTGGCCGGAGCGCTCGCTCTTTTTTATCTGGGCTTTGTCCAGTTCGGAAAGGCCCTGGCGGTCCGTGTGCTTCCGCCCGTTGTGGGCGCATGGCTCGGGAACATCATTTTTTTAGCTGTTGCCCTTTACCTCTGGCGACGTCTGCGCACAGTCAAC
>CAZCJA010000074.1:0-10577 GCA_964499015.1 uncultured Elusimicrobia bacterium | reverse complement strand
GCCGGCCGATCACATTATCGACGCCGGTTACTTTCACTGCGTAATTGGCGAGAAGCAGGTTCCACTCTTGTTTGGCCAACTGCAGCCCCGGTTCTTTGTGCGTCACGACGGCGCGTTCGACTTTGCCGTCCGGCGCCATGTATTCCCAGCGATACAAGTTCGGGGGTTTGAAGCGGACTTTCACGTCTTCGAAGCGCATCCCTTTGTCTTGGCGGATACCGACGGTGACGGTGCCTTGATACGGAATCGCCGGCGCGGTGGTGGTGCGGCGCAGGATAACAACGGCACTGGAATCATCCGCCCATGCGATGGGCAACGCCCATAACATCGTCATCCCGGCGAAAGCCGGGATCCAGGTTTTTATGTTTTTAATTCCGTTCATAGTAGAAAGCCAATTGAGTCGAAAGATCCATCGCCGTCATGTTGCTATCCGGAATAAGGCTTTGGGCCTGCGTGGCGTTGTGCGCAGCCATGAGCGGGCCCAGTTCGATGCTGTTGGCCGTTCGGCCTTTGTTCCATGAGAACCACAAGATACCCATTAATGTCGCCGCAAACGCCAAACCCGCCGGCTTCCACACAGCGGGCCACGCGAACCATTCGCGCAGCGATTCAACCCACGTCGGGCCCAAATAGCGCCGCCGCAGTTTGGCCATGAGCGCGGGGGGGGCGTCATGGCGCGGCAGGCGCGATAAATAAACTCGTAATTCCGGGTCTTCCCGTGACGGGTCGAATTGTTCTTCAGTCATAAACGGCGCTCACCTCTTTTTTATTCATCTCAACCAGCGCTTGCTTCAGCAACTGCCGGCCTTTATGGATTCGGGAACACACGGTTCCCAGCGGGCATCCCATAACGTTAACGATGTCGTCGTAGGATAGTCCTTCAATATCGTAAAGAATAACCGCGGTACGGTAATGGACGGGGAGCTTCTGCAGCGCCTCGTGAAGCAGCGTTTCCTCTTCCTTTTTGATTAGGGAATTGACCGGGTCTTTATCGGTCCCGCGCAGGATGTCGGCCCAGGTACCCGTGTCGTTCTTTGAAGAAGGAAGCGGCGCGTCCAATGAGACGCTGTGCTTCTTTTCGTAGCGTCGAACCCCATCCAAAAAAACGTTGTAAAGGATTCTATTCACCCATGCGCCGAAAGGCCGTTTGGGGTCGTAGCGGTCCTTGTGTTGGAACGCGCGGGCGAACGCCTCCTGTACCAGGTCTTGTGCGTCCTGATCGTTACCTGACAAACGGTACGCAAAGTTGTACGCCTTGTCCGCGCTCCGCTGAAGCAGCGACTCGTAGTCGATTGTGTCGTTCACGACACTCCCTTTACGGATTTCATTTGCTTTTATTCTATAATTCACGGCCGTTGAATTTTGCGACTAAAAACCAGCTGAAAAAAGGGATTAAAATGAAAAAAGCTCCAAAAAGTTTGCTGGCCTTCTTCTGCGCCGCCTTCGTCCTCGCCGCACTCTGGCTACAAGTTCGCGCTTCCGTCGATGCCCCGGCCGATGGAATCGCCGTCACCGAAACCGCCGCCCACTCCACAAAAATCACCTTGTTTGAGCCTCTGGTCAGTTCCAGTTACGCCCCATACGAAAAGATCGCCTTGATCGCCAATGTAGTGGTCGCTTTGGCGGGTCTTTTATACGCCCTGCTCTTGGTGGGCCAGGTTAAACGGGCCGACCAGGGAACGCCGCGCATGCAGGAAATCGCGCTGTCCATCCGTGAAGGAGCTAACGCCTATCTGTACCGGCAGTTCCGCGTTGTGGGCGTTCTTATCGTCTTTATCACTATATTGTTATACGTCACAGCCAACCTTTCCGGGTCGGCCCCGTCGATCGCCTGGGGACGTTCTTTGTCCTTCCTTTTGGGCTCGATTTTTTCGGCCTTGGTTGGTTTTGTGGGCATGCGCCTGGCGACGGTGGGAAACCTCCGTGTGGCCGCGGCCGCCCGCAAAAGCTTCGGCGGCGCCCTGCAGCTGGGGTATCGCACCGGCACGATCACCGGCATGTTGACTGACGGTCTCGGCCTTCTCGGTGGATCCATTATCTTTTTGATTTACGGTGAACACGCCTATGAGGCGCTGCTCGGCTTCGGATTCGGCGGCACTCTGCTCGCCTTGTTCATGCGCGTGGGCGGCGGCATTTACACCAAAGCCGCCGACGTCGGCGCCGACTTGGTCGGTAAACTCGAGAAAGGAATTCCGGAAGACGACCCGCGCAACGCCGCCACCATCGCCGACAACGTCGGCGACAACGTGGGTGACTGTGCCGGTATGGCCTCAGATATTTTTGAAAGCTACGAAGTGACGATGGTGGCCGCGATGATTTTGGGTATCGCCAGCTTCGGTCACAAGGGTGTCATCTTCCCGTTGTTGGTTCGCGCGATTGGCGTTATCGCCAGCATCATTAGCACCTACAGCGTGCGCGCCGGCGACAAAGGCAGCGTGGCCGAAGCGATGAGCTCGGTCAATCGCGGTTTTGTGATCGGTTCCATTTTGAGCATCGTTGGTTTCGTCCTGCTCGGTTTCTATTACCTGCGTTTCGACGCGGCCTACTTCGTCGGCTATCCGCAGGCGGCGGGAGGTTTCCCGCTCGGCGCCGATGGCTTGCCGAACGTGGGCGCGCTTCCGTTCTGGGCGAACTTGGGCGTGATTGGCCTCGATATGCGGCCGGCGTGGACTTGTTTGATCGGTATTGTCTTGGCTGTGGCCCTCAACAAGTGCACCGAATATTTCACGGGCACCGAATACGCGCCGGTGAAGTCGCTGGTTAAATCCTGCGAAACCGGGCACGCGACGAACATTATTCAGGGTTTCGCGGTTGGATATGAAAGCAGCGTGGCCACGGTTTGCGTGATCGCCGGCGCCATTATCTCGAGCGTTCTTATTTACGCGGGTACAACGCCCACCTTTGTCGCCTTCGGCGTCGCCATGTGCGGTATCGGCATGCTGACGCTCACCGGCAACACGATTTCGATGGACGTTTTCGGCCCGGTCGCCGATAACGCCAACGGCATCGGTGAAATGGGCTACGATAAAAAAGAAATGGGCGAGCAGAAATACAAAGAAGCCCGCCAAATTCTGGCCGACTTGGACGCGGTGGGAAATACCACCAAAGCCATCACGAAAGGAATTGCGATCGGTTCGGCGGTTATCGCCGCTGTTTCGCTTTTTAACAGCTTCGTTGTTTCCGTCGGTTCCGGCGGGCAAGGCGAGGCGGCCATTATTACCAGCGACACGTTTAATGCGGTGGCCGCTATGTTGACGATTTCGGATCCGATGCTGTTCATCGGTTTGTTGCTCGGCGGCGCGGTTCCTTTCTTGTTCAGCTCGATGACGATCCGCGCGGTCGCCCGCGCTGCGTTCTTGATCGTTAAAGAATGCCGCGTGCAGTTCCGCGACAAGGAGATTTGGCAGGGGACCAAGAAGCCGGATTACGGCCGCGTGGTGGACATCTGCACCGCGTCCGCACAGAAAGAACTGGTCGGTCCAGGACTTTTGGCGATCATGGTTCCGACGCTGATTGGGTTTGGGCTCGGCATTGTGGCCCTTGCGGGTTTCTTGGCCGGAATGATTTTGTCCGGACAACTCCTTGCGGTGTTCATGTCGAACGCCGGCGGCGCCTGGGACAACGCCAAGAAAATGGTGGAAGACGAACCGCGCTCGGAAGAAGACAACACCGGCAAAGGAAGCGAGAAGCATAAAGCCGCTATTACCGGCGATACCGTGGGCGATCCGCTGAAAGACACCGCCGGTCCGGCGCTTAACCCGCTCATTAAAGTGATGAACATGGTGTCGCTTCTTATTATTGGGCTTATCTTGCCTTACGATAAAGTCATGATCGGCCGGCTGACGGAGCTTGGTGTTAACGTGACATTGACGGCGCACGATGGTTTGTTCTGGGGAGCGATCGCGGTTTGTGTCGGCGGGCTTCTCTGGGCGATTTGGCAGTCGAAGCGTGAAACGGAAAACGCCGGCTAAGTAACGCAGTTAATTTTTTTAAAGAGTCGCTCCCGTCGCGCAGTTCGGCGGGGGCGATTTTTTTTGGCGGGGGGAGGAAGGTTAGTCTTCTTTTTTAATGTCGGTGACGTTTTCGATCAACTTCTCGAGTTTCTCTTCTTCTTTCTTCTTGGGAAAGAGAACCGAAGCGAGGATCGAAAGGGCGAGAACACCAAGCACGACGCTCAGCGAGATAAGCGTGGGGACTTTATAAAAGTGGCTGATCGTCATCTTCACACCGATGAACACCAGCACCACGGCCAGGCCGTAATGCAAGTAGTGGAAGAGATGAATGATGCCCGCCAAGGCAAAATAAAGGGCGCGCAGGCCGAGGATCGCGAAGACGTTCGACGTGTAGACGATGAACGGGTCGGTCGAAATCGCCAGAATCGCCGGGATGGAGTCCACCGCAAAAACCACGTCCGTGGTTTCAATCATCACCAAGACGAGGAAGAACTGCGTCGCGCATTTGCGGCCGTTGACGTTTTCAAAGAAATGGCCGGTTTTGTTTTCGCATGTGACGGGAAAAAACCGCTGCATGAGGCGATAAACGATGTTTTTGCTCGGGTCCATTTGCTCGTCGCTTTTAACGGCGATCTTAAAGCCGGTGTAAATTAGGATCGCGCCGAAAACATAGATGATGAATTCAAAGCGGTGAATAAGCGCTACGCCCGCGAGAATAAAGATCGCCCGGAAGATCAACGCGCCAAGGATGCCCCAGAAAAGAATGCGGTGCTGATGCTTGGCTTCGATTTGGAAGAACGAGAAGAGAATAATGAAGACAAAAAGATTGTCAACGCTGAGGGATTTTTCGATTAAATAGCCGGTGAGGAACTCCAATGCTTTCTGTTTGCCGAACCATTGGTAGACGAGAACATTAAAAATGAGCGCGAGAGTGATCCAGAACGCTGACCAGCCGAGTGCTTCTTTAATATGAATTTCATGCGCTTCACGCTGAAAGACTTTCAGGTCGAGAACAAGCATTCCAATAACGAAAAGATTAAAAAGGATCCAATATTCAGGGTGCATAAGGCGGGGATTGTAGTCGGGTTACAGAAGTGAAGTCAAGAAGAATCCAACCGCGGAAGTGAACGGAATAAGAAAATTGTCGTTTATTTTAAGTGGATTAAATTCAGAGAAGGTTGCGACGGACGCGCCGATAAGGACGAACTCCCACCCGAACGCCGGACGTAGAACAAGCACGCCGATTACCACGCATGTGATAAAGCAGGCCGCGCTTCCCGATAACCGTTTGGGCGATCCCGGCCAGTGCTGTCCGCGGAGCAGTTTTCCGGTCAAGCTGGCTGCTGCATCTCCCAAGATCAAATACAGCATGCACGCGGCGGCCAATCGGGTTTCGGATACGATCAGTGCCGAGCCCAGCGCGCCAAAGGTCATCCAAAAAATACCTGAAATCTTGTCGCGTTCATGTTCGCGCATCAATTCGCCGGCAATTCGATTGGTCCAATCCCGAATATATCTGTGTTTCAAACGTAAAGTTTCGGCGATTAATTCGATGCCAAGTAAAACGATCAGCGCAGTGAGATAGGTTTGCCGGGGCATATACGCCAACCCGATGACATACAGCAGTCCTGTTAAATGGAACAGTTTTCGTTTAAGTTCTGTTTGAAACGATTGGGTGTCCATGAAGTTATTGTATATCATAGGTTTTGGTTATCCTTCGAAAATAAAAAAACGATCCATTAAATGACACGAACGAATTTTAGAAAAGGGGCAAGTGTCTGGTTCCTTGTTATGGGGCTGGGTTCTTCTGCTTTTTCTGCTTCTACCGTCACCCTCCAGGAATGTTTCGAACTCGCCGTCCAGCAAAGTGAACTTCTTAAAATAAGCCAAGAAACCATTCTCCAGTTGGCCGCCCAGCGGCGCGCGACACGCGGCTTGGCTTTGCCCTATGTACAGTGGCAATGGAGCAACATTCGCCAAGATGTTTCGGGGATCCGCCCCAGTGGAAGCGGCTCCGATCAAACCAACTCGCAAAAAAGCCGCACCACCTCCAGCTTCAATGCCGTTCAGCCTTTATATTCCGGATTTGCCGAATTCTCAGCTATGTCGTCGTTGTCGTCGGAAAAGGAACGCGAAGAGCTTCTTTATAAACGCGCGATGGACGTTCTCTACGCCGACGTGGCGCGGACTTATTATGGCGTGATTCTTCTTGAGGCCGATTTGGCCAATGTGCGCGACAATGCCAGATTGACCGGTGAACGCATTGACGAATTAAGAGAGCGCGTGCGGCTCGGTAAATCCCGCCGCAGCGAACAGCTGAGTTCGCAGTCGCAATCAGACAATTTGCTCGCCGAAGAGACGCGTTTGCGCGGCGACGTGTTTCGCGAGCGGCAATCGCTTTCATTTCTGACGGGGCGCGATATGTCCGACGCGATTCTTGTCGATCGGATTAATTTGTCATCGGTGCCGATTAATTTAATGGACGCCCTGCAACGCTCTCAGAAGCGGGCCGACATTTTGGCTTTTGAAGCTGATGCTGACGCCAAGCGCAAAGCGGTGCATGTGGCGCGCTCGGCGTTTCATCCGACGGCGGAAGTGGAAGGGAACTGGTACACCCAGCGCCCGTCTGGGCTGTTGGAAGATTCGGATTGGGACTTGGTTTTTCGCGCCGAAGTGCCGATCTTCCAGGGCGGCGGTGCTTTTGCGGTCACCGCGGAGGCCAAGTCGCGCTATCGCGCGGCGGAACTCACGCTGGCCAGGCTTAAACGCGCCGTGGCCTGGGAAGTGACCACGTCCGTTAACCTTTATGAATCGTCGGTGAAGGAAGCACAGGCCTTGCGTTCCGCTTATGAGAAAGCGCGCGAGAGCTACCAAATTCATGTGCGCGAATACCGTTTGGGGCTCGTCAACAATTTGGACGTTCTGCAATCGCAAAACATTATGCAGGACATCAAGCACGATCTGGACCGGGCGCTTTTGGACGCCAAGCTCAGCTACATTGACGTTGGTCTTTCCACCGGAGAGAAACTGTGAAGCTTTCCGATATATCGATAAAAAACCCCGTTTTTGCCTGGATGCTTATGACGGGGCTCATTGTGTTCGGCGCGATCAGTTTCTCGCGCATGGGCGTCAGCCAGCTGCCCGACATCGATTATCCTGTGATCAGCATTCGCGTGACTTGGGAAGGCGCTTCGCCCGAAGTCATTGAAACCGAAGTGACCGACGTCATCGAAGATTCGGTGATGAGCGTCGAAGGCGTAAAAGAGGTTTCGTCATCGTCCCGGCAGGGCCAATCCAGCATCAATATCGAATTTCATCTGGACCGCGACATCGACGTGGCGCTGCAGGAAGTGCAAACCAAGCTCGCGCAGGCCCAGCGCAACCTTCCGCCCGAAATCGACCCGCCCGTTATTTCCAAAAGCAATCCGGAAGACCAGCCCATCATGTGGGTGGCGCTGACCGCTACCGACCGGCCTCTTAAAGACATGATGGAGTACACGCGCGACAACTTGAAAGACGCGTTTGCCACGGTCCCGGGCGTCGGCGAGGTGTTTTTGGGCGGATTTGTCGAACCGAACCTGCGCGTCTGGCTGGATAAAGAAAAGATGAAAGCCAACGAAATTACCGTCGACGATGTGATCAACACAGTGCGCACGCAGCACGCGGAACTGCCCGCGGGCCGCATCGAAACCGCCAAGGAAGATTTGAGCATTCGCGTCATGGGCGAAGCCGCGACGGTTGATGAATTCGAGAAAATAATCATTCCGTCCCGGCAAGGGTCTCCGCTGTGGCGCACGCTGCGCATCGGCAGCATCGGCACCATCGAAGATGGATTGGACGATATACGCCGTATTTCGCGCAGCAACGGCGAATTGGCCGTCGGCATGGGTATACGCAAGCAGCGCGGCTCAAACGCGGTTTCGGTCGCTAAGGGTGTGCGCGCGAAAGTTGAATTGCTCAAAGGCTCGCTTCCTCAGGGCATGCAGCTTAATATCGTTTTCGACTCCACGCGCTTCATTGAAGAATCCACCAATGAGTTGAACCATCATTTGATTTTGGCCGCGCTCCTCACCGGTGTCGTTTGCTGGTTCTTCCTTGGGTCCATCAGTTCGACCATCAATGTGCTTCTGGCCATCCCCGTCTCGATTGTCGGAACGTTTATCGTTCTTTATTTCATGAACTTTACGCTGAACACGTTTACCCTGCTGGGGTTAACGCTGGCGATCGGCATCGTTGTCGACGACGCCATCATGGTGCTGGAGAATATTGTGCGCTACCGGGAGCAAGGCCTTTCGCGCGTCAAGGCGGCGCTTGTTGGCGCCCGCGAGATTACGTCCGCCGCCGTCGCCGCGACGATCGCTGTGCTGGCGATTTTCATTCCCGTCGTGTTTATGCCCGGCATCATCGGCAAATTCCTTTTCCAATTCGGTGTGACGATGTCGGTGGCGGTCGCTCTGTCCCTTTTGGAAGCGCTGACAATCACGCCGATGCGATGCTCTCAGTTTTTGGCCGTCGGACATAACTCGTGGATGGGTAAAAAAATGGACAGGGCCATGGAGCGGTTAAGCCGCGGATATGCGAAATCTCTGTCGTGGGTGCTTGCTCATCGTGGGTTGACGCTGGTTATCGCGCTGCTCGTCTTCGCGCTGGTTATTCCGCTGGGGAAAGCGGTGAAAAAAGAATTCGTACCATCGCAGGACCAAAGCCGGTTCCTCGTGCGCATTCAGACCCCGACGGGGTCGTCTCTTGAATTTACAAGCCAGGTAATGAACGAGGTGGAGAAAAAAGTGTTGGAGAACCCCGCTGTCGAACGTTATTTCGCGGCGATTGGCGGGTTTGGCGGCGGAGAGCCGGACACGGCCAACATGTTCATCACGCTGAAAAATCCCAAGGACCGTCCTGTTGATCCGGCTCTTAAACGCCGTCCGATACAGGCGGATCTAATGGCGTGGTGCCGCACGGAGCTGGGCAAGATCAAAGGCGTGCGCCGCGCGGTCATACAGGATTTGTCTCAACAAGGGTTTTCATCGTCGCGCGGATTTCCCGTTGAAGTGAGCCTTTTGGGCCGGGACTGGGATCAATTGGCGTCGATCAGCGACCAACTGCAGGAACGAATGAAAGCGTCCGGTCTCATGGCCGACGTCGATACGGATTACCGTTTGGGCCAGCCGGAAGTGCGCGTCGTGCCGGACCGTAAAAAAGCGGCGGAACGCGGCGTCAGCATTCAGGCCATCGGCAACGCCATCAACGCGATGATCGGCGGCGTGCGCATCGGTAAATACACGCGCGGCGGCCGGCGCTACGACATTCGCGTTCGTTTGGTCGACAACGACCGCAAACGCCCGACCGATATCAATGAAATTTGGGTGCGTAACAATCGAGGAGAAGTCATTTCCCTCGGCGACGTTGTGGAATTAAAAGAACAGCCCAGTTTGGTGTCGATTTCGCGAAAAGATCGCCAGCGTGCCATTCGCGTGTACGCCAACGTGGCACCGGGGAAATCGCAGGGTGAAGCGCTCGCCGAAATGAACAAAATCGCCAAAGACATCCTTCCCGAAGGTTACCGCATGGTATTTTCCGGCAGCGCGGCGACTTACGGCGAATCCAACCAGGGTCTCGTGTTTGTCTTTATATTGGGTCTCTTCACCGCTTATATGGTGCTGGCGTCGCAGTACAACAGTTTTATCCATCCGTTTACGGTTCTATTGGCGCTGCCCTTCAGCCTTACGGGCGCGTTCATTGCCCTTTGGATATCGGGAGCCACGTTAAATCTCTACAGTGCCATCGGCTTGATCCTGCTCATGGGTATCGTTAAGAAAAATTCAATTCTGCTCGTCGATTTCACAAACGAACGCCGCCGCGCCGGGAAGAACGTTCACGACGCGCTCATGGAGGCCTGCCCGATTCGCCTGCGCCCGATTATTATGACGTCCATCTCCACCACAGCGGCCGTTGTGCCGACAGCGTTTGCGCTTGGAGCGGGCGCGGAAACGCGCGCTCCGATGGCCCAGGTGGTTATCGGCGGTGTGATCCTTTCGACGGTGTTAACGTTGTTTGTCGTTCCGGCGGTCTATAGCCTTTTGAGCCGGTTTGAGAGCAAGCGTCACGACGAAGGCTTGAAGAAGGCGTTGGTCGAGTTGGGTGAGTTAAAAGAAGGGGAAAACGTTTAGCTAAGGACGGGATCGAAAAGCGTGTTGCCGTTCATCGGCGGCGCGTCTTTAAGCAGCTCTTCGAATTCATTGGCCGGAACCGGCTGGCTGTAATAATAACCCTGAATGTTGTCGCATTTGTAGTTCCGGAGAAATGCAAGTTGATCTTCCGTTTCCACGCCTTCCGCCACCACCGTTAAATTCAACCCATGCCCCATTGTAATAATCGCGGTCGCGATCGCCGCGTCGTGCCGGTCCACGGCCAAGTCGCGCACAAACATCTGATCCATTTTCAGCGTGTTGACGGGCAGTTTTTTTAAATAATTAAGCGAAGAATAGCCGGTGCCGAAGTCGTCGATCGAAAGGCGAACGCCCATCTGCTTCAGCCGGCCGAGCATCTCCTTCGCGCCCGCCGGGTCGTCCATCAGCGTGCTCTCGGTGAGCTCGATGCGCAGCGCCTCGCGGCGGAGCCCCG
>CAZCJA010000073.1:0-10851 GCA_964499015.1 uncultured Elusimicrobia bacterium | reverse complement strand
GGTCCAAAAAACGTTGGAATCGATTGGCGGCGTGATGGAAAAAGTCGACGTTGTCGTATCGAGAGAAATGACAAAAATACACGAAGAACATGTTCGCGGACCGCTGGACCAGGTGCGAAAAGCCCTAGAAAATCAATCATTATTAGGGGAAGTCGTGATTGCTGTCCATCCAACCGAAATAGAATGAACCCAGGAGAGAGAAATTTTGATTCGCGTATCCATTTTAGGCGCCACCGGTTATTCCGGGGGCGAGCTGATTCGTACTCTTCTTAAGCACCCCGCTGTTCGGATTCAACATTTAACATCCGAATCATCGCCGGGCCTGCCGGTGCACGCCATTCATCCGTCCCTGCGCGGTCAAATGCCGCACGCCTTCGAGAAGCTGAACGTCGCCGCGATTGCCAAAGACACGGATGTTGTTTTTTCCTGCTACCCGCATGCGGTCGGCATCAAGCCCAACGCGGCCCTGGTCGCCAAAGGTGTGAAGGTCATCGACCTGTCCGGCGATTTTCGTTTGTCCACTGCCGCGATGTTTACGAAGTGGTACAAAGAAAAACACGACGCGCCCGCGCTTTTGAAGAAAGCCGTCTACGGGCTGCCTGAGCTTTTCCGCAATGACATCAAAAAGGCCACGCTTGTGGCGAACCCCGGCTGTTATGCCACCGCCGCCATTTTGTCCGCGGCTCCGCTGCTCAAAGAAAAGATCGTCGATCCCGCAAGCTTGATCGTCGACGCCAAGTCCGGCGTTTCGGGCGCCGGCAAAAAAATTTCCGCGATGTACATGTACAACGAAGTCGATGAAAACTTTCAGGCCTATTCGGTCGCCACACACCGTCATCAGCCGGAGATCGAGGAGATCCTGAAAAAACACGCTCGCCAGACGGCGCGCGTGACGTTTACCCCGCATCTCGTACCGATGTCGCGCGGAATTCTCTCGGTTCTTTACGGCACGTTAAAGAAATCGATGTCCACAAAAAACGTGCACGCCCTGTTTGCGCGCGCATACGCGCGGGAGCCCTTTGTCCGTGTGCTTCCCGTGGGTGAATTGCCCCAGACGAAAAACGTCACATACACCAATTGCTGTGATATTGGCATCACAATCGACCCCCGCACGCGCCGTGTGATCGTGCTGGCCGCCCTCGACAACCTTGTCAAAGGCGCCGCCGGCCAAGCGATCCAAAACATGAACATTCTTTTCAACCGGCCCGAACGCGAAGGTTTGTAACGATAGGAGAGTCCCATGAGTTTCTTTGCCGCACTACGACGTTTCTTTGGTTTTGGATCTGTGTCTTCACCGAACGACCGCTTGCTGCCGTGTGAAGATTGCGGAAAGCAGTTTGTCTTCGATGAAGGAGAGCAGAAGTTCTTTAAGATGAAAGGCTTCAGCGATCCGAAGCGCTGCCCGCGCTGCCGCAAACAAGTGAAGTCTCGCCTGCGCCGCCGTAAACGCGGCGGAGGTGGTGGAGGCAATGGCGGCAACGGCGGCGAACACCGCTCGCACTCGCAAGGGCACCATGGCAACGACCGCCATGGCGGCGGACGCCGTCACGGACGCTCCGTTATCGACGGGCGTTCTCCCTATGTCGACGAACGCTAAAAAAAATTTCATTAGGCCGCACACGGGCCCGTCGTGGCCGCTGGGTTTCTCAGCCACGGGCTTAAGCGCCGGCCTGTCGCATAAGAAAAAAAAGAAAGACATGGCCCTGTTCGTGAGCCATTTGCCCGCGCATGGCGGCGCCGTTTTCACGAGCAACCAGGTTAAGGCCGCCCCGATCGTTCTTACCGAAGAGCGCCTGTCGCGCACGCGCGGCCGCATCCGCGCGGTCGTGGTTAATTCCGGCAGTGCCAACGCCGCCACCGGCCCCGCCGGTTACAAAGACGCCAAAATATCCACGCAGTGGGTGGCCGACGCTCTCGACGTTCCCGTTGATGAAGTGTGGGTCGCCTCCACAGGCGTCATCGGCACCCGGCTCAATCTCCCGAAGTATAAAGAAGGTGTTAAATCTCTTGTCTCTAGATTGAGCCGGGCCAACACCAATGAAGGCCAGCTCGCCGCCGAGGCGATCATGACGACCGATACCGTTCCCAAAACCGCGCAGCTCACGTTTTACATCGACAACGTCCCGGTCCACATCTGGGGCTGCATTAAGGGCTCAGGCATGATCCATCCGGTTTTGCGCGGGCCGCATGGCCAGCTGCACGCCACCATGCTCGGCTTTATTCTCACCGATGCGGCCGCAAAAACGCCGGTGATCCAGCGCGCCCTCGAATGGGTGGCCGATAAAACCTTTAACTGCGTGAGCGTCGACGGCGACACCTCCACCAATGACTTCGTCAGCGTGATCGCCAACGGCGCCAGCGGCGCCAAGGAAATCACGTCGTTCACCGGGAAGCATTTCCGCCTGTTCCGTTCCGCGCTTCATCAAATTTGCGACAGCCTGACCAATCAAATTGCGCTCGACGGCGAAGGCGCCTCCAAACTCGTGCAGATTTTCGTCGAAGGCGCGCGTTCCGAGACGGCGGCGCGCCAAATGGCGTCGGTGATCGCGTCCTCGCCGCTGGTGAAAACCGCGGTGCACGGCGCCGATCCGAACTGGGGCCGCATCCTTGCGGCGATGGGCCGCTCAGGCGTTCATTTTGATCCGTCCAAAGTTAAAATTTGGATGGGCCCGCATTTGGTGTGCGAGCGCGGCACCGAAATAAAATTTTCCGAGCAGACGGTCATCAAATACATGGAGAAGAAACAGATCGTCATCCGCGTGAATTTGGGCCTGGGCCGCCAGTGGTCGCGCTACCGCACCTGCGACTTCACCGGCCAGTACGTCGGCATTAACGCCGGCTATCGCACCTAGCCGTCATTGCGAGCGAAGCGAAGCAATCTCATGAGATCGCCACGTCGTCCGCCTCCGCCCGCCGCGGCGGGCAAGGCGGACTCCTCGCGATGACAAAGTTAAAAACAACTGTTATCAAGGCGGCCAATGGCCGCTTGAACAAGGGCGATTTGGAACTCTGCCTGGAGACGCTGCGCATGGGCGGGTTGATCGTTTTTCCGACGGACACTGTATACGGCATCGGCTGCAACGCGTTTCATCCGGAAGCGATCCGCAAAATTTACGAACTAAAGGGCCGCAGCTATACCAAGCCCTTGCCGGTCCTTTTGGGAAACGCTAGCCAGCTGCCGTTTGTGGCGGTGGACGTGCCCAAGGAAGTGGCGCCGCTGATCGACGCTTTTTGGCCGGGCGCTCTGACGCTGGTTTTTAAAACGGCGCCGCTCGCGATGAACGCGGCACGCGGCAAGGGCACGATCGCGGTGCGCGTCCCGGCGCACGGCATCACCGCGCAGATATTGGAAGGGTTGTCGCTGCCGCTGGCGGCGACATCGGCGAACGAATCGGGTCAAGGCTCGCTGAGCCGCAGCGCGCAGGTAAAAAAACTTTTTATGTCGAAGGTGGATGTGATTATCGACGGCGGCGCCTGCGCGGGCGGCCGGGAATCATCGGTGGTGGACGCAAGTCATTATCCGTTTTCGGTGCTGCGGGAGGGTGCGGTGTCCAAGCCGCAGCTGCTGCAAAAAATGGGCTTTGTATAATGTTTCAATTCTTCAGGAGGAGTTCCCGTGTACGATAAAATTAAGAAACAGGACCCGGCCGTTTTTAAGGCCATTCGCGCGGAAGTCACGCGCCAGCAGGACGGCATCGAACTGATCGCCTCCGAAAATTTCACTTCCGAAGCGGTGATGGAAGCCCAAGGTTCCGTGATGACCAATAAATACGCGGAAGGCTACCCCGGCAAACGCTACTATGGCGGCTGTGAGAACATGGACGTCGTGGAAGAGCTGGCCCGCGAACGCGCCAAAAAATTGTTCGGCGCCGAGCACGCCAACGTTCAGCCGCATTCGGGCACGCAGGCGAACGTGGCGGTGTACATGGCGCTCCTGCAGCCCGGCGACACCGTCATGGGCCTTCAGCTCGCGCACGGCGGACATTTGTCCCACGGACACCCTCTAAATTTCTCCGGCAAATATTTCAACATTGTCGGTTTCGGCGTCTCCGAGAAAACGGAGCTTATCGATTACGATGCGGTGCAATCGTTGGCACGCGAACATAAACCAAAACTTATGTGCATCGGCGCGTCAGCTTATTCACGCGAGTTCGATTGGAAATTCTTTCGAAAAGTGGCTGATGAAGTCGGAGCTTTTCTTATGACCGACGTTGCCCACTACGCGGGATTGATTGTGGCCGGGCAATACCCGTCGCCGGTCCCATATGCGGACGTGGTCACCACGACCACGCACAAAACCCTGCGCGGTCCGCGCGGCGGCTTAATTCTGTGCAAACAAAAGTTTGCCGCGGACATCGACAAAGCTATTTTTCCGGGCGGCCAAGGCGGCCCGCTTATGCACGTGATCGCGGCCAAAGCGGTCGCTTTCGGCGAAGCGTTGAAGCCTGCGTTCAAAACGTACCAGAAGCAGGTCAAGGAAAACGCAGCGGCGTTCGCGGCGGCGCTCACCGCGGAGGGTTTTCGAATCGTCACCGGCGGCACCGACTCGCACATGTTCCTGGTCGACTTGCGGCCTAAGAATATCACCGGCAAAGACGCCGAAATCGCGCTCGGCAAGGCGGGCATCACCGTTAACAAAAATGCGATCCCGTTCGATCCGCAGAAACCGTTCATCGCCTCGGGCGTGCGTTTGGGCACCCCGGCCGTCACCACGCGCGGCATGAAAAAGCCCGAAATGAAAAAGATCGCCGAATGGATTTCGCAGGCGCTGGATAAAAAAGATGACGACAAGGCGCTTAAGGCCATTCACAAACAGGTCACCGCGCTCTGCGCGAAATTCCCGCTGTACAAGTCGCATGCGAGGTAAATGCTCGAGCTCTATTTAATCGCCGTCGGCACGGCGTTTGCCGTTTCGTTGGCCGCCACGCCCGCGAGCATGACGCTTGCCCGCCGTTTCGGCGCGCTGGATCTTTTAGATCCCAGAAAAGTCCATACCAAGGTGAAGCCCCGCTGGGGCGGCATCGGCATCATGGCGGGGTTTTTTGCGGCGATCCTGGTTGTTTGGCTGTTTTTCCCGTCCTTCCATAAAATTCTGCAGTTCAAGCGCCCGGTAACGCACAACGGCGATGTTGTGTTCACCTTGCGCCTGGTCGAGCAGTTCTCCGGCATTCTTTTCGGTGTTGTTCTTCTTTTTATTCTGGGCATTGTCGATGATTTAAAGCCGGTGAAGCCCATCGTGAAATTCTTGATCCAAATCATCGCGGCGTACGTGGCGATGATTTACGGCGTGCGTATTTATGGGTTGTCGCTGCCGGGTTTCGAGGCCTATCAGCAGTTTCCCTTGTGGTTCATGCAGTTGGTGACGGTTTTGTGGCTGGTCGGACTCACAAACGCGATTAATTTGGTCGACGGGCTCGACGGTTTGGCGGGCGGGCTGGTGGCGATCGTGGTCGGCGCGTTTTTGGCGGCGGCCCTGGTGCAGGACGGCTCGCCGAAATTATGGATGACCAATCAAATGCGGCTGACCGGCATTATCGCGGCGTCTCTATTGGGCGGCGTGCTGGGTTTTCTCGTTTATAATTTTTACCCGGCGAAAGTGTTCATGGGCGACAGCGGGTCGTTGTCGCTGGGGTTTCTGGTCGGGTGCATCGCGGTGATCGGCATGTTTAAAACGACGATCTTGGCCGTGCTCGTGATTCCTTTTCTTTTGGTCGCGGTACCGATTGCGGACATGACGGTGGCGTTCGGACGCCGGCTCCTTAATAAGAAAAATCCATTTGCCGCCGACCGCTCGCATTTTCATCACCGCTTATTGGATTCGGGCCTTACTCAGCGAGAAGTGGTGCTGTTTATCTATGTGGTGACGCTCGTGCTGGCGATGGTCAGCGTTACCGTTGTGGGGATTAAAAAATGAAGCGCGTGCTCTTCTTCTTTGGTACGCGTCCGGAAGCCATCAAAATGGCGCCGGTCATTAAAGCGTTCGCGGCCGACCGGAATTTCCGCGTCACCGTGGCGGTCAGCGCTCAGCACCGGCAGATGCTGGATCAAGTTCTTAAGGTTTTCAAGCTCAAGGCCCAGGTGGATTTGGACGTAATGCGGCCGAAGCAGAGTTTATACGGGCTGACAGCCCGCGTGATCACTGCCTTTGAACCGGTTCTAAAGCGTGTGAAGCCTCATTTGGTGCTGGTGCACGGCGACACCACAACCACTTTGGCCGGCGCGTTGGCCGCCTACTACATGAAAATCCCCGTCGGCCACGTCGAAGCGGGACTGCGCACCCGCGATATTTATCAGCCGTTCCCTGAGGAAATAAACCGGCGATTAACCGACGGCGTGGCGACGCTTCATTTCGCGCCGACGCAAATCTCGCGGCGCAACTTGTTGCGCGAAAACATCGCGGCGAATGGGGTGTTCGTAACCGGCAATACTGTGATCGATGCGCTGCTTCAAACCGCCAAAAACGTCACAAAGCCGCTTTCAAAAAATTTAAAAACCCGTTTTTCATTTCTTAACAGAAGCGGACAACGCTTTATTTTTATGACCGCTCACCGCCGTGAAAACTTCGGCCGTCCGATGGCGCAGATTTTTGAGGCGGTGCGGACGCTGGCGCGCCGTTTTCCCCATGTCCATTGGATTTATCCGGTCCACCCCAATCCGAATGTCAGCGTGGCGGCGCGCAAGGCATTGGGAAGAATTAAAAATGTGCATCTGCTCGCGCCGCTGGATTATTCGGACGCGGTGTGGTTGTTGAAAAAATGCTCTTTGGTCGTGACGGACTCGGGCGGCCTTCAAGAGGAGGCTCCCGCGCTTGGAAAGCCGGTCTTGGTGCTGCGCGCGGTGACGGAGCGCCCCGAGGCGGTGGTGTCGGGAACGGTTAAGCTTGTTGGCTCGGATAAAGAGAAAATAATTCGCGAAGCCTCCAAGCTTTTGACCGACTCGCGCGCATATAAAAAGATGGCTGCCGCTGTAAACCCGTATGGCGACGGCCGCGCGGCGCGGCGGACGCTGGACGCGGTGAGGTGGTATTTTGGCCTGAGCAGGAAGCGCCCGGCGGCGTTTAAGCCATGAACGTCAAATCGTATTTGAAATCCTTGTCCGCCGCCGATTTAAAAAAAATGGAAGAGTTGGTGTCCGCTGAGATGAAGGCGCGCGCGCCCAAGCCGAAGAAGGGCAAAAAGATTTTGGTGTACACCGACGGTGCCTCGCGCGGCAATCCGGGCGATGCCGGCATCGGCTACTTGCTGTTTGACGAGCACGATGAAAAACTGGTGCAGGACTTTCAGTACATCGGCACCACCACCAACAACGAGGCCGAATACCGCGCGCTTTTGGCCGCGCTGGACCGCGCCGCCGAGGTGACGCAGGACGTGGTCGAGTGCTACGCTGATTCGGAGCTCATGGTGCGGCAGCTGAACGGCCAGTACCAGATTAAATCAGAGAAGCTCAAAACGTTTTATGATGAAGTGCAGAGCCGCAAAAAAATGTTCAACACGGTGACGTTTCAGCACGTTCCGCGCGAACATCCGCGGCTGCGGCTCGCGGACAAATTGGCCAATCGCGGGATCGACGAAGGCAAACCCAAATAAGCGAGGAACACCATGGCATCTGATGAGGCATCATTCGATATCGTTTCAAAAGTGGACATGCAGGCGATGGACGACGCGGTAAACGCGGCAAACAAGGAAATGGAAGTGCGTTTCGATTTTCGCGGCAGCGTTTCAAAAATTGAGCTGGATAAAAAAACGCCGCAGATCACCATTACCTCCGATGACGAGGGAAAGCTTAAAAGCGTCATCGATATTTTGCAGAGCCGTCTCATTAAACGCGGCATCGATTTAAAAGCGCTGGATTTTCAAAAGCTTGAGACCGCGCTTGGGCAAAATGTGCGCCAAGTGGCGAAAATCATCCAAGGACTCGCCACGGAAAAAGCCAAGCTCATCGTCGCCGATATTAAAGCATCCAAGCTTAAAGTGAACGCTTCCATTCAGTCCGAACAAGTCCGCGTGACCTCCAAGTCGCGCGATACCCTCCAGCAGGTGATCGCCCTCGTCAAAGGCAAAAGCTATGGGGTTCCCTTGCAGTTCACCAATTACCGATGACGCGTTTTCCGGCGCTCGGCGCGTCCTACTACGGCAATCGCTTCCTATCCCACGCCGATAAGGATTTGCGGCGCCTGCGCGAGTCGTGCGATTACGTGGTGCACACCGTTAGCGAAGCCGATTTAACGTATCACAAGGCCGTGCTGGCCAAGATGCTGGCTGAATCAAAACGCCTAGGGCTCGAAGTGTGGGTGGACCCCTGGGGATTGGGCGGCGTGTTCGGCGGCGAATCATTTTCCAAATTTTTGTTGGAGCATCGCGATTCCTGGCAGATCATGTCGGATGGACGTCCGGTGCCGTCAGCGTGCCTGAACCGGCCCGAGTGGCGCTCCTATATTATGGAGTGGATTTTGAGCGTGCGCGACATGGGCGCGGACGTGATTTTCTGGGACGAGCCGCACGTCAGCTTCGATTTCAGTTCCGAATGGGAAGGCATCTACTCCTGTGTTTGCTCCGTCTGTCAGGACAAATTTAAGCGCACGCGGGGCGGTTTTCTGCCGCCGCGTTTGAACGAAGAGGCGCGGGCGTTTCGTCTGCACACGATCGGTGATTTTTTAAACGACGTGATGAGCTATGCCAAATCGAAGGGCATGAAGAACGCGCTCTGCTTGTACGCGTTTAAGGGCAACAAAGAATACGATCACGTCTGGGAACAGGCTGCTCGCCTGAAAGATCTGGATATTTTCGGCTGCGACCCCTATTGGCGCTGGCGCGGCCATCAAGACCCGGCAAAGCACGTCGCCGAATTTTCGCGCCACACCGTTCAGCACGCGCGCGCCAACGGTAAAGGTTCGCAGATTTGGATCCAGGCGATGCGGCTGCCCGCCGGCGCAGAAAACGAAATCGCCCGCGCCTGCGAAGCGGCCGTGAAAGAAGGCGTCACGCATTTGGCCGCCTGGAGTTTCGACGGCGGCGAACTGCTCGATCCTGTTTTGTCCGAGAATCCCGCCGAAGTGTGGCGCGTGACCGAAGAAATTTTTAAGAAAATTCGTGCCGCCCGCTGATTTCTTCCACATCTTAAATCCGAATAAAAAGCACCGTCCTTCCGTTGCCGCTCGTTTTGCGTCCGCGCCGCGCAGTTCGCACGCGTGGGTGGAACGAACCAGCCACCCGACGCATTTGGAAACGCTGATCGAATGGGCGGTGCGCGAGGGGAAGACGCGGCTGGCGATTTGGGGCGGCGATGGTTCGTTCAGCCGGGCCATCAACGCTCTCTACCAAAATGAAGCTCTCGCCAAGGTCCAAGTCACGCTGGTTCCATCGGGCACGTGCAACGATTTCGCGCGCAAATTGAAGCTGTCCGCGTGGAACGAACCGCAAACCGAGAGGTTGTTGGACGTCGGCCTCATCACCGCCGGCAGCGACCGGCGCACGTTCATTAATAATTCAGGGTTCGGACGTTCGGAAGAGGCGCGGCGCCGCAAGCCGAGTGCCCTGCGGGATATTCTTGAATTTCAAAAAAATCGTATTTCTATTAACGGCAGCGCGCGGGACGTTTTCTTGGGAATGATCTGCAACGCGCCGTACTTCAGCGGCGGACTTCATTTTGCGGAGAACGTTGAGCCGGATGATGGCGTCCTGAATTCCTTTTTTGTTTCCCCGCAAAATAAAGCTAAATTAGTTTTGAAATTCATTGCGGCGCGCTTGGGTTCGGCGTTGATGGATAATCAGGTGGTCCGGCTAGATAAAAACGTTGTCGCGATCGAAGCGGAAACGCCGTTCTCGGTCCAGGCTGACGGCGAATGGGCCTTTAAGGATCCGGTGTGTTCGGTGTCGTTTTCGGTGCTAAATAAAAAACTGCGATTTTTAATAAACGAGGACATGTGATGAGCCAAATCTTGGACGGTAAAAAAATCTCCGCGATCGTTTTGGCCGACGTTAAAAAACGGGCCGACGAATACGCGGCCAAAACAGGCCGCAAGCCGGGCTTGGCCACTGTTTTGGTCGGAGAAGACCCGGCATCGCAGGTGTATGTCGGTCAGAAAATTAAAAAATGCGGGGACAGCGGCCTCGCGTCCATCCACCGTCCGCTGCCTAAAAACGCCACCGAAGCCGATGTGGTCAAGACCGTTCTGGAGCTGAACAAAAACCCCGAGGTCCACGGCATTATCGTGCAATTGCCCTTGCCAAATCACATCGATCCGGAGAAAGTGGTGCACGCCATTGACCCGGACAAGGACGCCGACGGCCTTCATCCCTTTAATCAAGGCATCATGGGCCGTCTCAAATCCTGGAAAGAAATTTTGGCATCGGGCATCCCCTTGCCCTGCACTCCGGCCGGTGTGATCCGGCTTCTGCTGGAAGAAAAGATCCCCGTTTCTGGCAAGAGCGCCGTTGTTGTTGGACGCTCAACGCTTGTGGGAAAGCCTGTGGCTCAATTACTTTTGAGCCTAGATGCTACTGTCACTGTAGCTCATTCCAAAACGGCTGATTTAGATAGCGTTTGCCGTGAAGCGGACATTGTGGTGGCGGCGTTGGGCCGTCCATTGTCCATCGGGAAGAACGCCATAAAGAAGGGTGCGGTGGTGATTGATGTGGGTATTTCCCGTACCGCCGAGGGCCTTAAAGGCGATGTTGATTTTGAGGCGGTAAAAGGCATCGCCTCGTGGATTACCCCGGTTCCTGGCGGCGTCGGCCCGATGACGGTCGCCATGTTGCTTCTGAACACCGTTTCACTCGCAGAAAAATCGCTCTAGTGTTTCAGCAGCGGCGCGTCCGGCGCCGGTACGCCCAAGATTTGGACGCGGCACCG
>CAZCJA010000072.1:0-11104 GCA_964499015.1 uncultured Elusimicrobia bacterium | reverse complement strand
GGTCTGCAGGTGGTCATGGAATTTCGCCGGGGGTATTTGAGCAGTTCGTCCGCCGGCCACGTGCTTGGCTATTTGGGCGAAATTAACGAGCGTGAAATGCGCGACGATCAATGGGCGGACCGGAAGTTGGGCGATTTAATTGGGAAAAACGGCGTGGAAAAAGTTTTGGACCGCGATCTGCGTGGCACAGACGGGGGCATGTTGATTGAGGTCGACTCGGTGGGACGTCTGAAGCGCGTTATTAAAGAACTGCCCTCGCAAAAAGGCGCCTCCGTTCAGCTGACCATCGATTTGGACATGCAGCGCGTCGCTCGTGAGGCGCTGGAAGCGACGCCGACCAAACGCGGGGCGGCGATTGCCCTGGACGTCAACACCGGCGCCATTCTTGCGTGGGTGAGCGCGCCGTCGTTCGATCCGGGCGGTTCGTTGGCCGAAGACGTGAATGATCCCAACTTGCCTTTCTTTGACCGCGTTTATAAAGGGGCGTATCCACCCGGTTCCATCTATAAAATCTTGACCGCCATAGCCGCGCTCGAGAATCGCGGCGTTAATTTTTCGGAGCGCGTCACCTGCGTGGGCTACACGGCTCTCATGGATAAGAAAAACGTGGAGAAACGCTACGGCTGCTGGAAGGTCCACGGGTCGGTCGATTTTTGGGAAGCAATGGCGCATTCGTGCAACTGCTATTTCTACATGCTTGGCACGCGCATTGGGCCGGATGCCATCCGCAACACCTCGCTTGCTTTCGGACTCGCTGAACATGCGCAGAAAATTTTTCCGGGAGAAAGCATCGGCACCGTTCCAAGCCCGGCTTGGAAAAAGAAAAAAGGATGGGGCGGCTGGTCAACCGGCGACACGTTCAACATGTCCATTGGTCAAGGCTTTGTCACCTCCACGCCGATTCAGATGGCCGAGATGACCATGGCGCTGGCCAATCGCGGAACGATTTGGAGCCCGTACTTGGTCGACAAGATGGTCGACGCCGACGGAAAAATAATTTCTCAATCATCCAAAAGCGTGCGCAAGCAAGTTCAATTAAAGGACTCAACATGGGACGTGATTTTGCGTTCGATGCGCGGCGTGATCGCCGGCGGAACCGGCGGGGCGACCAATATTCCGTATTTGGATGTGCGCGGCAAGTCCGGCACCGCGCAAAATCCACACGGCGAAACGCATGCCTGGTTCGTGGCGTTTGCCGGCTATCCCGGCGAAAAACCGTTGGTGGCCGTCTGCGTTTTCGTTGAAAATGGCGGCGGAGGCGGCGGCGTCGCCGCGCCGGTGGTTCGGAAAATTTTGGAGATGGCCTTGCCGGAGCGGCCGGTGAAAAACGTATGAGCACGCGCACCGTTCACGAATCTCATTCCATCACGGAATCCTTCTTTTCCCGTACGTTCTTGTTGGACGGCATTCTCATCCTGTCGACTCTGCTTACGGTGGGCATCGGCATTATGATGGTCCATTCGACCGAAGTCGGCGGAACGTGGGGTTATTTTTCCCGCCAGTTGATCGCGTCCATCGTCGGGCTCCTGGGGATGATCGTGTTGGCGGTTTTGCCGTACCAGGTGTTCCGAACGTACACGCGCGCCATTTATATTTTCATGATCGTTCTTTTGATATCGGTGCTCGTGTTCGGCGTAAATTTGCGCGGCACGCGCGGTTGGTTTCACTTGGGGCCGATTTATTTTCAGGCCGCGGAGTTGGCCAAGATCGCCTACGTGCTGGCGTTGGCCGGTTACCTGGACCAACGCATTCAGTGGAGCGACCCGCGTTCTCTCTTCATGCCGTTCTTGTTGGCCGGTTTCCCGATTTTGTTGATTCTGGTTCAGCCCGATTTTTCTTCCAGCCTCGTGTTCTTCCCGGCGGCGCTGGTGATGTTTTATTTTGCCGGCGCGCGCACTCTCCATCTGCTCGGCGTGTGTTTGGTCGGCGGCCTTGCCACCGGTATTCCGTTGGCATCGACCTATTTCCGGCTGCTCGGGACGTCGCTGCGGGAGCGGCCCATCATGAATTTTTTGGCGACGGCGTTTGACGGCGGGTGGCCGGCGGTGTGGTTGTTCCTCGGCGTGTGCCTTTTTCTCTTTTCAATTTGGTGGTTCATGCGGCAAATGCGCGTGTATATCCCGTCCATTTATTTATGGACCACATTCACGCTGCTTTTGATTGGCACGCTCGGCGCCGTCGCGGGCGACCGCGCGCTCAAAGACTATCAGCGCAAACGGCTGGTTGCGTTCGTCAATCCAGAATTGGACCCGCTGGGCGGAGGTTACAACGTGCGGCAATCTCAGATTGCGATCGGCTCCGGCCAGGTTCTCGGAAAAGGCTATGGCAAAGGCACGCAGTCGCGCCTCGGTTTTTTGCCCAGCCGCCACACGGATTTTATTTTCTCGGTGATCGGCGAGGAGCTGGGCTTTATCCGTTCGCTGGGCGTTTTAATCCTGTACTTTTTGATCGTCTGGCGCGGCTACGATATCGCGGTAGCGTCTCGCGACCGTTTCGGCAGTCTGGTCGCGGCGGGTTTTGCCACGATGTTCGCGTTTTACGCTCTACTTAATTTGGGCATGACGATGGGGATGGCTCCCGTGGCCGGTGTGCCACTGCCTATGGTGTCGTATGGCGGTTCGTCCGTCGTGAGTTCGATGTGCATCGTCGGCATTATGCTGTCGGTCCATTTGCGGAGGTACCTGCTCTAATGGACGCGCGCAGTTTAAAGGACGCCCTGCAGACGCCGGCGTTCCTCCAACGGTACCGCTTGCGGTTCAAGCGCACGGGGCCCGCGCGGAATTTGAGCCATTTGCAGCAGATCGATGCCTTGCGCCGCGCGATCTCCGCTTCGTCATGGCCCGTGGCTAAGACCGCGTCCAAGAAACCACGCCCGAAAATTTCGTTCGGGCCGGCGATTTCAGTCGGTTACGAGTCGTACGCCGAATACTGTGACGCCGACATGGAAAAGCGGGTGGATATGAATGTTTCCAAGGACGCGCTCGCGCCTTATTTATCCGAAGGGTTCGAGCTGCTGCAGGCCAAGTCGATTCCGCGGTTTTTTCCGTCGCTGGAGCAGGCGCTGAACGCGGCGTCGTACCAGATCATCACGCCCCTTCTCGAAGGGACGGAAGGAAAATGGGCGCAGTTCGAGCAGAGCCAAAATTTTATGGTCACAAAGAAAAAACAAGACCGCGACGTCATCGTCGACGTGCGGCCCCTGGTTAAATCGTGGAAGCTCACGGGCCCGCAGCTAGAGCTCGTGTTGCGGTTTGGCCCGGGACGGACAGTGAAGCCCGAAAGACTTATTCAAGCGGTGTGCGGATTGCCGGACGAGGCGTGCGATGTATCCGCGCCGGCGTCGGCCTGGCGGATTCTGCGTACCCAGCTATTTTTTGAGAAGCAAGGCGGCGAACTCGCCGAACCGTAATTTAAAAAAACCAAACAAAGGAAAATCATGAAACCAGTAAAAAAACAGATTCTCGCGAACTCAACCCCGGACGAAATCCGGGTGGCCATTCTTGAGAACAACAAGATGGCCGAATATTTCGTCGATCGCCCCACCAAAGGCGGCGCGCAAGTTGTCGGCAACATCTATCAAGGCAAAGTGGAAAACGTTCTTCCGGGCATCTCGTCGGCTTTTGTCGACGTCGGCCAGGAGAAAAACGCGTATCTCTACATCACCGATGTGGTGAGCGACAAGGAAGACCGCAACATCGACAAGATGATCAAGCGCGGTGAAACCATTCTGGTCCAAGTGGCGAAAGAGGCAATCGGCACCAAAGGCATGAAGGTGACGATGGATATCTCTCTGCCCGGCCGTTATTTGATCGCCATGCCGCTGTCCAAACACGTGGGCATATCTCGCCAGATCGAAGAACACTCGGAACGCGAACGGCTGCGCAAGATCGTCGAGTCATTAGGCCTGCCGGGAGGCGTTATTGTCCGCACCGAGGCCGAAGGCGTCGATGAGAAGTCCCTTCGCCGTGAAGCCAAGTATCTTCTCCGCTTGTGGGAAAATGTGAAGAAAAAGACCGAGAAGGTGAACAAAGGTTTGATCCACAAAGAGCTGGGGCTGACGTTTCAAATTGTCCGCGACGTTCTTTCGGAAGACGTGGAAGCGTTTTTGCTCGACAACAAACAGGAATACGATGACGTCCGCGGGTTCGTGGAAATGCTCGCGCCCGACTTGGTTGACCGCATTCACCTATACGAAGGCAAAACGCCGATCCTTGAGGCCTTTAACATTGAAGACGAGCTGCTGAAGCTGCGCGGTTCGCGCGTGGACTTGGCCTCTGGCGGTTACATCGTCATTCAGGAAGCCGAATCGCTGTGTGCGATCGACGTCAATACGGGGAAGTTCACCGGTAAGAGTTCGCAGGAAGAGACCGTCACCGCGACCAACATCGAAGCGGCGGCCGAAGTGGCGCGCCAACTGCGCCTGCGCAACATCGGCGGCATTATTGTCATCGACTTCATCGACATGAGAAAGCGCCGCAACCGCGAAAAGGTGATGGAAGCGCTCGAGAACGCGACCCGCGGCGACCACGCGAAGATCAAGATCCTGCCGATCACGCGTTTAGGCCTGGTGGAAATGACGCGCGAACGGCGCCGTGAATCTCTGCAGGCCAGTTTGGGCGAGTTTTGCCACGAATGCTCAGGGTCGGGTTATGTTCTTTCAACGGAGTCGATGTATCTGCGCATTCGCAAGGAGATTTTGGATCTCACGCGCGGCCGCACGGACGGCGTGCTCAAGATTTATCTGAAGAGCCCGATCGCCAATTACTTCCGCGAAAACAAAGAACGCCTGGAACGGCAAATCCGCCGCCAAGCGGAAATTATCAACGACGACACCCTGCCGTGGGAGCAGTACAAGGTGGTTCTCGAATAAACCGTTAATAATCAATCATTTTGCCTCTATAAATGGGGGCGAATTTAATGATTGCTCAAAAACGGGCGTTCGACTATAATACGCGCCTTATGATTTCTTCCTACGCTATTATCAGAACAGGCGGTAAACAGTACCGCGTCGCCCAAGGGGACACCCTGAAGGTCGAGAAACTGGACGGCAAACCCGGCGACGAGGTGAAACTCGGCGACGTCGTGTTCGCCAAGAACGAAGGCAAGTCCCTTACGGGACAGCCGGCGATTTCAGGCGCCACGGTGACCGCGGAAGTGGTCCGCCAGCTGCGCGCTCCGAAAATCATCGTGTTCCACATGCGTCAGAAAAAGGTTTACAAGAAAACGCAGGGACATCGTCAGTGGCTCACTGAGCTCCGCATCAAAAACATTTCGCTTCCGAAATAATTTAAACAACAGAGGATCCTGCCAATGGCACACACAAAAGCACAAGGTTCATCGTCAAACGGCCGCGACTCAGCCGGCCAACGCCTCGGCGTTAAACGCTACGGCGGCCAGATCGTCAACGCGGGCGAAGTGATCGTCCGCCAGAACGGCACCAAATTCGCGCCGGGCCTCAATGTCGGCCTTGGTTCCAACGACACGTTGTTTTCCTTTATCCCAGGTATCGTGAAGTTTGAATTCACGAGCAAAACCCCCGGACGTTGGGGCGGACGCCGCAAAGTCAGCGTGTACCCGGTTGCCGCGGCAAAAACCCCGGCCAAGGCCAAAGCGAAAGCTTAACCAAACCAATCTTTTCAATTAGGGCCATCTGACAACCTCAGGTGGCCCTTTTTATTTAAGACCAATTTATGTTCATCGATAAAGCAGACATCACGGTTAAAGGCGGAGACGGCGGAGCCGGTTCGGCCTCCATGCGCCGGGAAAAGTTTGTCCCGCGCGGCGGACCGGACGGCGGCGACGGCGGCAAGGGCGGCGACGTTTATTTGGAAGCCGAGCCGCGCATGCGCACGCTCCTGGACTTTGTCCGCAAACCGTCGTATCAAGCCGAGCAGGGCGGCAGCGGTTCCGGCAAGCATTGCTACGGCAAGAACGGGGAAGATCTTATTTTGAAGGTCCCCGTCGGCACCTCCGTTTTCAGAGGCGTGACTTTGATCGCCGATTTGGTGACGCCGGGGCAGAAAGTTTTGATTTCCAAAGGCGGCCGCGGCGGCCGCGGCAACTGGCATTTTAAATCCTCGACGCGCCGGGCGCCGCGCATTGCCGAGCTCGGCGAGCCGTCGGAGAAAGTGCGGCTGCGCCTGCAGTTGAAAATGATCGCGGACGTGGGCCTCATCGGCATGCCGAACGCCGGAAAATCCACCCTGTTATCACGGCTCACCCGGGCCAATCCGAAGATCGCCGGTTATCCGTTCACAACCCTCTATCCGAATTTGGGCGTGGCGATGTACGACGACCGCGAAATGATTTTTGCCGACATTCCGGGTCTCATCGAAGGCTCGCACACCGGTAAAGGCCTCGGCCATGAATTTTTAAAGCACATCGAACGCACGCGCGTGCTGGTGCACGTGGTGGACGCGATGGGATATGAAGGGAAAAGCGCCAAAGACACCATCAAGACGATCAACGCCGAACTCAAAGAATATTCGCACGCGTTGGCCAAGAAACCGCAGATGATCGTCGTCAATAAGCTCGATTTGACCGGCGCTGATAAAGTTTTTAAGGACATTAAAAAAGCCTACAAGAAGACCAGCGTGTTCGGCATTTCCGGAGCCAGCGGCCAGGGCATCAAAGAACTGATCCCGGAAATTTTGAAGCTGATGTTGAGCGCCCCGGCGCCGGTGCTCGCGGCGCAGGAAGCGCCCGTGCATGTGCGGCTTGAGCCGGAATTCTGGGTGGAGAAAAAAAACGAGCTTTATGTAGTCCGCGGCAAGAAAGTGGAGCGGCTCGTGGCGATGACCAATTTTGATCTGCACGAAGGCGTCGAGCGCACGCAGGAAATTCTGAAGAAGATGGGCATTGAACGCGCTTTGGCGGACCGTGGAGCAAAACCCGGCGATCAAGTTAAAATAGGCCGGATGCAATTTACATACGAGACCGGTAATGAGACTAATAATTAAAGTCGGCACGGCGATTCTGTCGAAGAAACAAGGCGGGCTTAACGCCGCCTCGGTAAAAGCCCTTGTCGCTCAATTGGCCTCCCTGCATAAAAGAGGGCATAGCGTGGTTTTGGTCAGTTCCGGCGCCATCGCCGCCGGCGTGGGCCGCTTGAAATTATCAGGCAAACCGAAGCAGTTGGGTCTGAAGCAGGCCGTGGCCGCGGTGGGTCAATTGGCGCTGATGGAAGCCTACGAGCGCGCTTTTAAGAAATTCCGCATCACCCCGGCTCAAGTGCTGCTCACCCGCGACGACCTCACCCACAAGGAACGCACTCAGAACGCCCGCGAGACGTTGCAGACGTTGCTCGCGCTCAAAACCATTCCCATTATCAACGAGAACGACACCGTGGCCACCGAAGAAATCAAATTCGGCGATAACGATTCGCTGTCCGCGTTCGTGGCGATCACGCTCAAAGCCGATAAGCTGATCCTTCTCTCGGACGTCGACGGCCTGTTCGAACTGGACAAGACCGGCCGGATAACAAAAAAGCAAATTTTCAAGGTCACGAACGTGACCGCGGTTGAGAAGCAGGTGTCGCACGTGAACGGTTCGAAATTGTCCACGGGCGGCATGGCCGCGAAATTAATGGCCGCCAAACGCGCGACGTCCGCCGGCATCGAAACCTGGATCGCTTCCGGCCGCAAACCCAATATCCTCGCCAAAATTCTCGCGGGCACGCCCCATGCGGCCACGCGTTTCGTGGCTCGCTAACCATGGAAATCGGCATCGTCGGCCTGCCCAACGTCGGTAAATCCTCGCTCTTTAACGCGCTCACCGCGGCGGGGGTCGCCTCGGAAAACTTTCCGTTCACCACCATCGAACCCAACGTCGGCGTCGTGCCCGTGAACGACCCGCGCTTGGACGCCCTGCAGAAAATCTACAGCGCACCCAAGAAAATATCGGCGGCCATTCGCTTCGTCGATATCGCGGGCTTGGTGCCCGGCGCGAGCAAAGGCGAAGGGTTGGGAAATAAGTTTTTGTCGCACATCCGCTCTGTCGACGCGATCGCGCAAGTGGTACGTTGCTTCGACGATAAGGACGTGGTCAACGTGCTGGGAGATTTGAACCCGCGCAAAGACGCCGAGGTGATTGCCACCGAACTTTTGCTGTCGGACTTAGAACAGGCCGATAAGTTAATTGAAAAACATCGCGGCCCCGCCAAGACTGGCAATGAAGAATCAAAAAAGATGGTGGATCTCCTGCAAGGCATTATCGACCAGCTGCAGAAAGGCGTGCCGGTGCGCAACCAAGGCTTTCCGGCCGACGCCATTCGCGACATGAATTTTCTCACCGCCAAACCGGTCTTGTTCGTGGCCAATATCAACGAGTCGACCTCGCCGGACATGGTCAATATTGTCAAAACCGTCGCCGGCGAATTCAAGGCGCAGATGGTGGCGATCAACAACAAGCTGGAAGCCGAAGTGATGGCCCTCCCCGAAGGGGAACGGCACGGCTACCGTGAAGCGCTGGGAATCACGTCGTCGGGATTGGACGAACTGGCGGCCGCGGGCCAAAAGCTTCTTAACCTGATTACGTTCTTTGCGGCCGGGCCCAAGGAAGTGCACGCCTGGCACGTCGAAAAAGGCGCGCCGGTCACCCGTGCCGCGGGTAAGATTCATTCCGATTTAGAGAGGGGATTCATTCGCGCGGAAGTGTTCAATTATAAGGACATCGCCGAGGCGGGAACCGAGGCGGCGCTCAAGGCCGCCGGCAAAATCCGCATGGAAGGCCGCGATTACGTTACCCAGGACGGCGACGTGCTTCATATTCATTTCAAGGTATAAAACGCTAATATAAACGTTCTTTCACCCCGGGTTTGCCGGAAATTTACCGGGAATTCATGCAATCTTAAGCGCCGAGCCGTATTCTAAGGATCAAAGGAGCCAGTGTGAGTCCATCTTTAGAGACATACAGCCGTGGGCCGGAGAGGATCTTCCGCGAGGGAGCCGAATCTTTGTCTCGCGCCACCGCCAAAGAAGCCCTGCACGATTTCCGGCAAGAACTGCGTGAATCGAAGCGCAAAGGCGATCAGAAAAAGATCGGCTGGGCGCTTGTGCAAATGGCCATGGTCCTGCGCGGCCAGCGCCAGTATCCGACCGCCCTCCACCTCCTCGAAGAAGCACGCGCCATCTTTGGACTTCTCAAAAACAATCTGGGCCTGGCCACCGTTTTCAATGAGCTCGCGTTCGTTCAGCGCGAACTTCAGCACAACGCGCTGGCGGTCGAGTGCGCCCACCAATCGATACGTCTTTTCCAGGAATTGGCGCGCCCCGTCGAACTTGCCTGGGCCTACGACAACATGGCCGTGATTCAAATGAATTTGTTCCACCGCCACGAAAGCCTGGTGTACGCCAAAAAAGCGCGCGCGATCTTTATGGAGTACGACATCAAGAACGGGTTGGGTTGGAACGGCTGCAACATGGGCTTTTTGTACAACGATCTGGGTTTCCCGCATGAGGCGGACAAACATTTTTCGGAAGCCGTGCAGATTTTTAGCCAAATGAAGAACGATCAGGGCCTGGCGTGGGCCCATTTCGGCTTGGTTCTCACTTATCGCACACTCTGCCGCTTCAAAGAGGCGGACGAGCACCTGCAGCAATCCAAAACGATTTTCAAAGAACTTGATTTGAAAGATCGCGTGGGCTGGTGCGTGTTGAGCGAAGCCGCGATTAAACGCGCCGCCGGCGAGACCGAAGACGCGATGCTCTTAAACAAGCGCGCCCTGCAATTGTTCAGCCCGTTGAAAAACGGCGATGGCGTGGCCTGGAGCCTGTTTCAGCTCGGGCAGCAGCTGCGCGACCGCGGCCAGCTGGTCAAAGCCTGGCAGAGCCAGCGCGAAGCGGCCAGCCTTCATTCCGATATCGGCAACCGCAAAGGGATTGCCTGGGCGGAAAGTGAACTTGGGAGAGTGTATTTGGAGCTGGGAGACCTCACCCACGCCCGTGAATGTTTTGTGAAGGTTAAGGTTATCGCCGACCAATTGGACGACGCGCCGCTGCAGATCGAAGTGGCCAAAAACCTGGCCAGCCTGCACATGGATGAGGGCGCCCTGCAGAAAGCCGTGGACATGCTGGATCAGGCGGAGGTGCTGGCGGTAAAAATGGAAGCGCACGAAGCGCACGTGGAAGTCATGCTGGAACGCGTCCGTTATTTCCTTTTAATTCGCGTGATGAAAGAGGCCTCTGCGCACTTGGACGAAGCGGGCAAATTAATTGCCGCGCTGCACTTGGAACGGCTGAAGCCCGCGCTGGGTATTTTCAAAAGCGAGATCATGGCGGCGACGGGCCGCGCGGACGAGGCGGTCGTGGCGCTCGAAGATGTTTTGGTTTATTCCGAGCGGGCGCAGATGAAGCGCGAACACGTGCAGGCGCTGCTTGGCCTCGTGCAGCTTCTCGCCGGCAAACGCAGCCCGGCCCAACTGACCTCGATGCTTTCGCAGATCGAAAAGGAGACGCGGATTTTCAGTTCCAAAAAACTCAAAGCCAAGCTGATGATGGTGAAGGGGATTTTGGCGAACAGCGCGGCGGCGGAGTTCGAAGGGCGTTTTTTTACCCAGGCGGTGCAGATCGCGTCGGCGGCGGGGTTTGTGGCGCTGGAGAAGCAATTTATCGATATGGCTGTGATGTTCACGGAGCAGGCCAACCGCAAGGCCGAGCGCGATATTTTTCAGAAAGACTTGGTTTCGCTTTTGCAGCGCGCGCCGGGAGATTTGCATCTGGTTTTACGCCCGGTCGCCAGCGCCCTGCCCGTTACGCTCTCCGTCTAACTACTGCGTTTTTTCTTTCTTCTCAGCCGCTTTGGCCGCGGCCGCCTTCTTCGCGGCGGCTTTCTTTTGGGCGGCGATCCGTTTTTCAATCGAACGTCCCGCATCAATCAGCTCCAACCGCACATATTCATCCGGCTCGCCGTTGGCCGCGTCTTTAACGCGCTTCAAATCCGCCTGTGTGCCCTGATAGTGGTAATACTGCGCGGCAAACAAGCGCACGTCCGCGTCCGTGTCGTCCAAACGCTGGGCAATAAGGTCGCGTTTACCGTGCGCCAATTCCAGTCCCGCCTTTGCCCGGTCCTGAACAAACGCGTCCGGATCGGCCTTCATTTCGTTCAA
>CAZCJA010000071.1:6698-11603 GCA_964499015.1 uncultured Elusimicrobia bacterium | reverse complement strand
GTCCATTTCCAACATCATCCCAGGCAAAACCGGCTTGCGGAACTTTACTTCTTCGACGCCCATGAAAAACGCGAGTTTGCCTTTCATCGAATCCTGAGAAAACATCAGCGCGCAGGCGGTTTGCGCCATGGCTTCGACGATCAGCACGCCCGGCATAATCGGATGCCCTGGAAAATGTCCCTGAAAGAAATGTTCGTTCATCGTGACGCCTTTGAACCCGATCGCGCGCTTCGATTCTTCGATCACATGCACGCGGTCAATGAGCAGGAACGGAAAACGGTGCGGGATCGCCGCCATGATCTGGTTGATGTCCATCGTGCGGACGGGCGGCGGCGTGGGTGCGGCGGTTTCGGGCGTTGTCATTTGTAACTCCTTGTTAGCCCACGGTGACCGTGGAATTGGAAATATTGCTCTGCAAAAGTTCGCGCATGAACTTCACGTTATGGCCGTGCCCCGCGCGCACCGCGGTGATTTTCGCTTTGATCGGCTGGCCCAGAAGCATTAAGTCGCCGAGAAGATCCAGCGTTTTGTGGCGGACGAATTCGTCCGGGAAACGCAGCGCGTCGCCGGGATTGTAAATATTGTCCGGGCCGACGACGATCGCGTTGTCGAGAGAGCCTCCCTTGGCGAGCCCTTTCTTTTTCAGGCCTTCGATCTCGTAATCGAAACAGTAGGTGCGGGCCGGCGCGATTTCTTTGCTGTAATCGGTGGAGCGGTTAAAAACCAAACGCTGGGTTTTGATCATCGGGTGGTCGTAATGGATCTCGCAAGTGAGCTCAAATTCACCGGCGGGTTCGATTCGCAGGAGCGACTGATTCGCTTTGTATTCGTACGGGGCGTTGACCGTGAAATATTTTTTCGGAGCCGCTTGTTCGACGATTCCCGCCGCTGCGAAAGCCGCAAAAAACTCTTTGGCGCTGCCATCGCAAACCGGCGGTTCGTTGTCATCAAGCTCAATCACGGCGTTGTCGATTTGATGGCCGTTCAGCGCGGACAAAATGTGTTCGATGGTGTAAACGCGTGCATCTCCTATGCCCAAGGTGGTGCCGCGCACCACTTCAACGACGTTTTCAAGCGATGCTTTGATCGTCGGCTTTCCCGGCAAATCGGTACGCACAAAAACCATTCCGGAGTTCTCCGGGGCGGGTTTGATCATCGCGCGGCATTTGCGGCCTGTGTGCAGGCCGACGCCTTTAATCACGACCTCTTTTTTAAGTGTTCTCTGATTTGCTGCCGCCATCTTTATTCCCTTTCAATTTTTTTACGTCTTCAAAAAGTTCGGGAAGCCGGCGGAACAACAGCGCCTGCTTCATCGCTTCGCGGATCGGCTGCGCGGGATTTCCGTATACGACCGCGCCCGGCTCGACGTTTTGAATCACGCCCGCCTGTCCGCCGATTTGCGCGCCGTCGTTGATCGTCATGTGGTCGGCCACGCCGGCTTGTCCGCCCATCGCTACTCCTTTGCCCAGTCTCGTCGAGCCTGCTATGCCGACTTGCGCGGCCAAAAGTGAGAGTTCTCCAACCGTTACGTTGTGCGCGATCTGTACCAAATTGTCGATCTTTGATCCTTTGCCGATGACTGTCGCGCCGGTGGTCGCGCGATCAACGCAAGCGCAGGAGCCGATTTCCACATCGTCTTCAATAATAACCGTGCCGATCTGCGGGATCTTGTTGTGTCTGCCTTTGGCGAAATAGAATCCGAAGCCGTCGGAGCCGATCATCGCGCCCGCATGGATCACGCAGCGGGCGCCCACTTTCACGTCCTCACGCAGGACGACTTGCGGGTAAATCAGCGTGTCGCTGCCGACGCTGGCGCGTGCGCCGACATAGACGTTGGCGGTGAGCGTAACGTTGTCGCCGATTACGGCATCATCTTCGACCACGCAGAACGGGCCGATGAAAACGTTCTTGCCCACGCGCGCGGATTTCGACACTGCCGCTTGCGGGTTGACGCCCGAACGTCGCGGATTTTTTTCTTCCGCCAGCTTGGAGAGGACGATCGAAAAAGCCTCGATCGGGTTTTCTACCTGAATCAACGTTTTACCGCTGGCTTGAAATTTTTTCGGCACGAATACCGCGCCCGCCTTGGTTCCGTCGAGAAGGTTTTTTTTCTTCTCGTCGCGCAAAAAAGAAACGTCGCTGGCGGTGGCTTCGGAAAGTCCCGCCGCGCCGCGAATGACGGCTTTGCCGTCGCCGCTCAGGGTGCCGTTAACAAGCGACGCGATGTCGCTGACGGATAGCTGCACTAAAAACCCCGGATGCGCTGTTGAAGTTTTTCGGTAAGGTCGGTGCTTGCCGAGCCGTATAGGATGCTTGATTTATCCACGACGAGCGTCACCTGTTCTTCTTCAGCGAGACTGACCAGCGCCTCGTAAATTTTCCCTAGGATTTCCTGGCTCTGGCGGCTTTCGAATGAGGCCAAGTCTTGGAGCGCGCGCTGGCGCGCTTCTTCAAATTCGGTTTGTTTCGCTTGAAGATCCCGTCTCATGGCGTCCAGGTTGCCGGGCTCCTTAGCCTGATCCATCGGTGAGCCCGCTGTGACCGTGGAGATGTCCGTCGTTGGGGAGGCGCCGACGCCTTTTAGTGTTGAATCCAGAACGGAAATGCGGTCGCGGATATTGCCAAGTTCGGATTCGCGCACCGCCAAATCGGCCTTGAGTTTGTCCAAACGCTTGCGGTAATCGTCTTTCGCCGCTTTGGTCTGCGGGTAAACCTGAAAGATTCGCTCCATATCGACATAGCCGATTCTGGCGCCGCCGTCGCCGCCTCCCCCGCCGTTCAACGGGATTTCCAGCGCATAGGCGCCTTGTGCAAGAAGCAGCAGCATCGCAAACAAGATTTTCATGGTCGTCTCCTAGAAAATATTTCCGATCGTGAAATACGGTTGTAACGATTTCGAGTCGCCCTGGCGCGTGCCGTCAGTCGGCCGCGGGTTCAGCGGAATCGCAAAATCCAAACGGATCGGGAAGACCGGCGTTTTAAACCGGAACCCGAAACCGGCGCCCGCTTTCATGCGTTTGTCTAAGGCGCCTGTTGTGAAATCAATATCGTCCGTGCTAAGCCACGTGCCGCCGACGTCCAAAAAGAACGCGCCTTGAAAGATCGTCCGGTTGCGCTCTTGCACGATCGGGAACTTATATTCGGCGTTAAAGATCGTATAAATTCTACCGGGTGTCTGACGCACTTCGGCGACGCCCGTTTCGGCGCGCTCAAGCGTGCGCGGTATGATCGAGTTGTTGTCGTAGCCGCGCACCGTGTCCGCCCCGCCTAAAAAGAAGCGTTCCGACGATGGAACGTCCACCGACGGCTGGAAATGATTGACCCACGCGCCGCGCGCGCTCACCGAGAAAACGAATTTCCAGAACGTCGGAAAGTACCACGCCGACGAAAATTGCGGTTTGTAAAAATGAATGTCGCCGCCGAATGGGCCGCCGGCCGTTTCCACGGCAAGGGAATTGCGGCTGCCGCGCGTCGCGTCAAAACGATTGTCTCGTGTGTCGTACGCGATTTCGGTCAGGAAACTTGATTTGACCTGCGAAATCGAATCGGTCGTGTTGGCCTCTTCCTTCGGAATGCCGAACGTCGGAAAAAGGTCTCTCTTGATATCTCCGTCCACGTCGAAAAGCTCGGTGGTCTGGATCGTGTAGCTGAACAAAATGCCGAGATCGTCAGACAGGCGCGGGCCGAGCCGAAGCGACGTGCCGCGGCGCTTTTCGCGGAAAGCGCTTGTGCGTCCGGCAAAATCGCGACGGCGTATTGTATTGAAGAGGTCGACGCCTCCCGACATGCGGTGGCCGAGGAACCATGGGTCGGTCCAGCCGATTTCAAAGTTTTGGCGGCGCGCGCCGAATTCGTAGGTGATGTCCGCCCGTTGAGCGCGTCCGAACAAATTGGTGTGCTGCAACTGCAGGGATCCGACAAAACGGTCGACACTGGAGAAGCCCGCGCCCGCGGAGAGGATGCCCGGCTTGCCGTCTTTAACGGAGAAAATGATATCGGCGAGTTCGGGGCTGCGCGGCTGTTGAACGTCCACCTGAACGTCTTCCAGGAAGCCGAGATTATAGATTTTTTCGACGGAACGACGCATTTTGCTCGCTGAGAAAATATCACCCGGCTTGAGCAGGACTTCGCGGCGGACCACATATTCCTTGGTGTAGGTGTTGCCGTCCACGTAGATGCCGTCTACATACACCACCGAGCTTTCGGCGATATTAACTTTGAAATCAACGGTGCCGCGCTCCGTGTTGCGGACCGGCTCTTCGTCCACTTCCGTGCGCAGGTAGCCGCGATCGGCGTACATGGACGAAACGTTGGCCAGCGATTCGTCGAGGCGTTCTTGGTTAAATTGTTTCTTCTTTTTAAGAACGATGGCCTTCTGCAGTTCTTTCTCGGTGAAGATGGTCGAGCCCTCAAACGACACGTCGCCGACGGTATAGCGCGGGCCTTCGGAGATCTGAAGTGAAATGGCCGCTTCGTTTTTCTCTTCGTCAATACTGATCACCGGCGATGAGATCGAGACGTCCAGATGCCCGTTGTTCTTGTAAAAGGCTTCGACCGTGCTGATGTCGGTGTTCAAGGTTTCGCTTTTGAACACCTTTTTCCGGCGGGTCTTCATTTTCTTTTGAACCTTTTTTACGGAAAAGCGGCCGGTGCCCGCGATCTCGACGCTTTTGACGATGATGCGTTCGCCTTCGGTAATAAAGAATGTGAGGATCAGTTTTTTGCTTTTCGAATCGAGCGAGGTGTAATGCTCCACCTGCGCGTTGGCGTACCCTTCTTCGCGGTAATGCTCGAGAATGGCGCGCTCGTCGAGAGACGCTTTGAATTTATCGAATGGATTATCGACTTCCGACTGGACTTTGGATTCGAATGACCCCGTGCGGATTTTCCTGTTCCCCTTGTAGT
>CAZCJA010000071.1:0-6688 GCA_964499015.1 uncultured Elusimicrobia bacterium | reverse complement strand
GGCGTTCTTCGACGGTGAACGTGACGCGGGAGAGCGGGCGTTTCTTGGAGTCGAGGCGGTCAAGGCTGGAGACGGCCACGGCGACGTCGTCAAAAAATCCGGTCTCAAAAAGAGCTTTAACGTCGTTGTTGAGTTTGGTGGTGTCGGCTTGCTGCCCGCGGCGGCTTTTAATTTTTTTCTCCAGCGCGCGGGACTTGTTGAGGCTGTTGCCGACAAAGGTGATTTCGCCGATCCACGTGTCTTCGGCACGAGCGGGGACGCACAGCAGGAACACGAAAAACATCGCTAAGGCGACGCGTTTCGTTTCCCATGAAAAGAGCGATGGATGATTGTTTTTCGGGTTCAAAGGAAGGCCCGATTATAACACATGACCGCTTGAATTATGGGTTGGTTTCGGGCTTTGTTTTGATCTTCGGGAGGCCGAAGCGCCAGCGGTTTTCGATGAGCGCGCGGCGGTCGGGCGAGCGGCCCAGCGTCTGCTCGTTATCGAGTTCGCTGGTCGCGCGTATAAACAGGTTGCGGTGGACCCGGTAGGCCAATTCAACTTCATGGCGAAAATCAACTTGTTCTTGGAATTCATCCACTTTAAAGCTGTAGTCGGCGAAAAGCCGGCTCGACAGTTCCCTTCCAAATTTGACTTTGGTCCCTTTGAGCTGGCGCCACCACGCATTTTGATTTCCGGGGTTGGACCCGGTTAATGTCGGGTCGTTTGAACCCGTTTGGTTTACGGAATGTTGGTCTTTTTCTTCGTAGGTCACGCGGATGGTGTCCACGAGGCCCGTTTGGCGGGCCAAGGCGCGGGCCAAGGGCGACGTTAAGTTGGAATCGATTAATTGCACCAGTCCCAATCGCAGCATGCGGTTGACATCCGGGGTTTCGTTCGGCTGACGGTTTAGCGACACCGGCAGGTTTTCTTCCAGTGATTCCGTCAGCGGAATGCCCAGCGCCAGCTGCAGCGCGCGGTTCGAGGGCAAACCGGGATTGTTCTTAGAACGGAAGCGCGGTTGAATTTCGCCGATCAGCGAGCGGTCGACGTCCATGTAAATCACGTCAGTTAAATTGTTCCCGGAAATGTCCGTGTAGAAAATCTCTCGTTCGGCGTTCGTCCGCAAATAAACCAACGTGCCGGGTTGCTCGTCGCCCAAAACGGACGGCTGCGGCATGATCTCAAGCGTGGCTTCCACGATTTTAAATTCTGTGCCCGCATAAACGATGACGCCTTGATTTGTGGTGATGCTTCCGCGAATGTCCATGTTTTGCGTCGGGCCGCTCAGCGTGAGGCGTCCGGATACACCGGCCGACACCAGGTTATTTTCATACTGGGTGCGGCGGCCTGCGATCAGCGTCAGGTTCCAATTGAGGCTCCGGTACAAATCGCGGAACCAACTGCTTACCCACGAGTTCTCGGATGAGCGGCGCGTCGTTGCCGTCGGCGGGTAGGTGAAGATCGTGTTGTCCAGCCAAATCGTTCCGGCGAGCGTCGGATTATCGGCCTGTCCCGTCAGAGAAATGTCGAAACGCGGTTCTCCGCGTGAAACCCCGGATAATTTTGATTTGAGCACGTTAAAACGGGCGACAAACGCACCCGGCGGAATCGCCAGATCAGGAATTCGGATGGACACGCCTTTGTCGGAGGTGTACAGGCGCAGCGCGTACTGGTCGGGCAAACCGCTCTGAAACGTGATCGTGCCGCTGGAATTTAAAACGCCGCGGCCCATTTGCGCGCGCGCCTTCTGAATCGTGAGCAAATCATTGGTTACGCGCATCTCCAGCTCGCCTTTGCGCAAATCGGGGATGTACGATGACGAATGGAAGGCGATGCCGTCGGCCTTCAAAAAACCGTCCAGCGTCGGCTCGCCTTTGACGGAGTCGATGATCAGTTCCCCTTCGAAGTTTCCTTTGGCTTTGGTGAAGCCGGGCGCCATCGCTTCCAGAATCGACATGTTGCCTTTGGTCAGCTTTAAATTAACCTTTGGATAAACGTGGCTGCCGTCCGGCAGTAAAGCGGTGCCGAGGCGCAAACTCCCGTTCAGAACAAAACCTTTTTTCTTTTCTACCTGCAGGTCGGTTATGTCGATAATTCCGTTCTTCAGTCGAATCGCCGCCGTTGTTTGATCCATCGGCAAGATGCCGATCTTGCCGTTGCGCCAATCAATGGTCGCGGAAATCCGCGGGTCATCGAGCGAGCCTTTGCCGATGAGCTTTACTTCCATAGGCCCGGAGATGGGCACCGTGGTGTCAAAAAGTCCGCGCACAACGCTGGCGTCGATTTTTTTTGTGTGCAGTTTGAAGTCCCATTTTTTTGGGCCGACCAGACCGTCCAAGTAAAATTGTTCAACCCCGTCGTCGATAAGTTTAAGGTTCTTTACCGTGAGGCTCGGGTAATCGGCGTAATCGAGCGAGCCGGAGAGCTGTTGGTCGGAACCGATAATCGGTGAAAACTTGAGACGGTCTTTCTCGATCGTTAGATGCGTAACGTTGCCGTCGAGAACATATTGGTTGATCCACAATGAGCGCGCGAACAGTTCCAATTCAATGGGTCCATTTTTTCCGTCGGGTGAATTTTTGGATCCGCTCCAGGACCCGGTGAGTTCGAGCCGGCCGAAATAGGTTAGGACGCCTGTTTGCACGTTGCGCGTATCGGCGACCAAGCGCATGCGGCCCGCTTTGTTTTTATCGATGAATAAAACGCTGCCGTCGCGCAGCCGCACAAAACCGTCGCCCGTGTCGACGCGGATTCCGGACAAATTCCACTCGTCGTTCTGCCAGGCCGCCGTGCCGCTGAGTTTTCCCCCTTCTTTAATGGGACCGAAACCCTCATGTCGGCCGTCGAACGTCACCACGATTTTGCGCGCCGGCCCGGCGCCGATCATGGAGAACGTCGCGTCCGTTTTCCCTTCCCATTTCAGCGGCCAGCCGAGCAGGTTCATCACGCTCTGCAGGTTCATGGCCGAACCGGCGCCGGTCATGGACACGGATTCGTTCGGATCGAAGGGCATCATGCCGCTTAGGAAAACGGTGCCGCCGCTCTTGAGCGTGACTTCGGCGCCTTTGATGGTGAGCGTGGAGCGCGTTAAGTCAAAAACAAGCGACGACGAAAGCGGCTCGTTGCGCCACAAGCCTTTATCCAATTTCAATTTGGCGCGCAGCGTCGGATCGTCCCAGTTTCCTTCGACAGAGGCGGTCACGTCGCACGGGCCCTGCGGCAGCGCGTCCTCGTTCAGCGTTGTAAAAATTTTACCGAATGTATCGTTCAGGTCGATTTTTTCGGCGGACAAGCTGCCGTTTAACGTGCGCCGCCGCTGGTTGGCTTTAACGTCGAAGCGCACGTCGTTGCCGCTGCCGGAGAGTTGAATGATATTGCCGTAATTTTCAAAACGCACGGTCACGCCGTCGACCGCGTAATCGTTCACCATGAGGAGGGGCGACGTAAATTTGCCGCGGCCCTTCCAGTCTTTGGTCGAGAACACGCCGTTCGCGCTTACTTCGCCGTCAAACCTGATTTTTTCCGTGCCCACCTGCTGGAGCTGGGTGTTCAAATTGTATTTCGCGAATTGATTTTCGAGGGAAATATTACCGGCAGCGCGCAACGTCCCGATTTTATGAATGATGCTTAGATCATCGATGGAAATCGTCGATTTGTTGAAGCGTACGCTCGAATCGAGAAGCTCGAACTGCAGCGGCCCGATTTGCCCGCCGGTCCAAACGGTGGACGACACGCCGACAAAGCCCCCGCCGTCGCTGCGCAATGTGGCTGCACCCGTAACGCGGCCGGCGGTTGCGTATGTCGATTTCATGAGATCGAAAACGAGTTTTGGATCGGCGTCGCTAAAGCGCAGATCGGCGGATAGGACGTTTTTTTCCTCTTGCTTGCGAATTGAGAGTTCCCCTTCATAACCCCCGTCCACGCGGATTTCTTTTAGGCCGAAACCGGCCGGATTCCATTTGGCGGTGGCGCTTCCGTTCCAGGCGTTGCCGGTTGGTATGAAACGAATTTCTTTGAATGAGGTGTGCATGTCAAAGTCCGGCTTCTCGGTCGTGCCTTTCACGTTCCCGGAAAAATCCATAAGTCCTGAGATGTCCGGATAACGCGCGACCAGCGGCGGCCAGATGTCGGGCGGGATACCGCGGCCGTCGATGGCGAAATTTAGGCCGCGGTCGGACCGCGCATAGGTGCCGCGCGCGGAAATTTTCGAACCTTCCCCAAAATCAACATGAAAAACGGCAAGACGGATTTGCTTCTTGTCGTGTTCGGAGGTCAGTACCAGCGTGTCGTCTTCAGTGGTGAGCGAAATACCCGACGGGGACATGGCCAGCTGTCCCGATGTCGTGGTCAGTTTGCGCGTGCGCCCCCATTGCAAATCGTCGATGGAAAACGACCCCTTGAGCGTCGGGGCGCCGTTTTTAACGTTCGCGCTCAGGTTGGCGTTTAACTTTCCTTCCACGTTGCGCCAGCCGTTTTCATCGGCGATCGCGTCCAGCGAAACATTCTGCGCGACCAGGATGAATTTATCGTTGTTTTCATTCACTTCCGCCTGCTGCAGCGTAAATTTTCCCCCGGCAAAATCGGCGAAGACAGTTGTTTTATTGTCCTGCATGGCGACTTGCCCGCTGGCCGGCGGAAGCTTTAGAACGCCCACTTCCGGCGCGAGCGTAAAATTTCCCTTGGTCAGCGGCTGTTTTTTCGAGCCCGTTATTTCCATTTCAAACGAGGCGGAGCCGCCCAACAGCATTCCCTTGGTTCCCGGCGCGAGATTTTTTAAATGGTTGAGCGGCCACTGTTTGGCGGCGACCTTGAGGTCCAGGTCGGCGGTTTGGAACGGCGCGTTGATGTTTCCAGAGACGTGAATGGCTTTGTCGATTTTAAGAGCGGCGATATTAAGGTTTTGCGGCGTAAGCTTTATCGACGCGGTGACCGGCACCGACGCTTCCGCTTCAGGCGCGCGCCAACGCACCGCTTTGCCGTTGGCTTCCACCGACCAATGAGCCTTTTTTATCAACTCTTTTTCGATGGGGCCTTCAGCGGTGACGGTTACGTCCGCCTGGCCCGTTAATTCGCCGGGAAACGGCGCTGGATCGGCAATGGTTTTGAGCGCGATTAAATTGAGCGTGGGAGAACGCAGCCCCGCTTTCCAGATGGGCGGAGTGGAGCGTCCCAGGGCAACGGACGCTTCAACCGGCCCCCAATTGGTCGCATATCCGTTGGCCGCGATTTTTAATTCGACGGCAAAATCGCGCACGGTCGCGTTCACGTTTTCCAGGAGGAATTCTCCTTTTGGCGTGATCAGCCGCGCTGTCCCGTTTTCCAAATCAACCGGTACGGGAACGACGGGAATTTTTGGCCCGTCGCTTGTCGCCGCTGGTTTCGTCAGGTCGACCATTATGTCGAGGCCGTCGATGGTGATTAAGGGGCCTTTCCATGTCATGGCCACGTTGGCCACCTTAATACGGCCCGGCGTCGGACCTTCAAAAGAAATTTGATGAAGGCTTACTTTGTTAAAAAGATTGGTGGTGACTTTTTGGATTTTTACGGCGTGCGGATAGGCGCCGTGAATGCGCCGCTCTATATAGCCCGGCCCGAACGTGACCAGCCAGGCCGCGGCGGCCACCCACAAAAGGGCGCCGGTCGCGATCACGACGCCGATTGCTTTAAAAACTTTTCTCTTCACTCATTCTCCATAAATTAAAAAGGGCCTTTGACCGCCGTATCGGACAGTCAAAAGCCCCTTTTAAATCTCAATACGGTCTATTAATTACGGACAGGCTTCTTGTGGGGCGTCGCGCTGAAAACGAGTTTCTTCGTTTCCGGGTCGAGGTCGACGTACACTTTGCCGCCCGACAATCGCCGCGCCAACAATTCTTCCGCCATCGGGTCTTCCAGCTCGCGCTGGATGACTCGGAGAAGTGGCCGAGCTCCGTAATTGGGGTCGAATCCTTTTTCCAGAAGGAATTCCTGCGCTTCGGGCGTGAGCTCGGGCACGATGTCCTGGTTCTTCAACTTCTGGATCACGCGCTCCAAGATGAGCACGAGGATCTTCGAGGATTCTTCCTTCGTCAGCGGGTGGAAGACGATGATATCGTCGATCCGGTTTAAGAACTCCGGATTGAAGTGACGCTTCACTTCTTCCATCACAACGTCTTTCATTTCTACATAATCTTTGTGCGCGTCTTCGGACGCCGCAAAACCCATGGTTTTACCCTTGGTGATGAGGCGCGCGCCGACGTTTGAGGTCATGATGATGACGGTGTTCTTGAAGTTGACCTTGTGGCCCAAGTTGTCGGTCAACTGTCCGTCGTCCATGATCTGCAGCAAGATGTTAAAGGTGTCCGGATGCGCTTTTTCGATTTCGTCCAAAAGCACCACCGAATACGGTTTGCGGCGGACCGCTTCCGTCAGTTGTCCGCCTTCTTCGTAGCCGACGTACCCCGGAGGCGCTCCGATCAGGCGTGACACGGAGAACTTCTCCATGTACTCCGACATGTCGACGCGAATCAGGGCCGCGGCATCCGCGAACATGAAGCGGGCGAGCGCACGGGCCAACTCGGTCTTGCCGACGCCGGTGGGACCGCAGAAGATGAACGACCCGATCGGCCGCTTGGGGTCCTTGAGCCCGGCGCGGCTGCGCCGGATCGAGCGTGCGATCGCCTTGATCGCATCTTCCTGCGCGATCACGGACTCGTGCAGCTC
>CAZCJA010000070.1:0-12974 GCA_964499015.1 uncultured Elusimicrobia bacterium | reverse complement strand
GCGGGAGGGCATTCCTTGAATCCGATTAAATAATTCTTATTGAGGAATCTCGTCTGCCGTCGGTGTCACCGGTTCCGCGTCGGTCTTGGCGGGAGCCGCAGGTTCCGTCGTAGCAGGCTCAGATGCGGCCGGCATTGTGTCGGTCGGCATCGGATCGCCCAAGGTCTTCTGCTTCTTCATTTCCTTGTTCTTGTGAATGCGCTCGCGCGCTTCCACCTGTCCCGACCCAAAGGCGATCGCCAATGAGGCTACATACATGTCTTGTCTTTTATCCCCTGCTTGCGCGCCGATTTCGCGGCCGTAGTAGGCGAAGTCGAGCTTAAGTAGCGGTATATCCAATCCGAGTCCGGCCGTTGGATAACCCTGGTAGGCGCCGCCGCGGAAACGCAGGAACCAATAGCGGAATTCCGCGCCGAGATGCGTGTGGCGGCCGAAATCATCCCCGAGGATTTGCTTAAACCCTTTCTGGAAAAGAACGTGCTCATCTCGAGATGCCACGTCACGTATGTCAGCTGAAAACGTCCAGCGGTCGCCTGTAGGCAAGAGCCATAACAGGCTTTCCGGCGTCATCGCTAGGCCAACATTTGTACGTGGACGTATGACCGTATCACGTTCGTTGTAACCCTGGAAGCCGCCTTCTGAAGGTTCGGCGTCAAAATGCAGCTTGGTACCGAGGAAATCCTGAACCATGACGCCAATGTTGGTGCGATTGGTGGGTTGATACAAGAGCCCCAAATCACTACCAAAGCCGGTGCCCTGTGCAATCGGCGGTGATTCGACATCGTCTAATTGCAGAACACTGATGCGTGTCTGTTCCGTCTTAAAGCGACGCATCAGTTTTCCCGTAAGGCCGACGCCGAGGGTCCCGGGAAGAAGCGGGGCATTCCAACGCCGGGCAATTGTCAGCGGCACAATCACATCATTATTAACGGAAAAACTAACGTTCGGAATACCGCCAGGGCCAACATCTAAGCGAACGGTTGAATCCACAACGCCTTGCACTCCAAACCCCAGATGCGCGCCCCAAAAAACCGGGCCCGACAAATACGTAAAGGTGTTGGCTGCGGCATAAATACGCGGATCAAGCCGAGAAATATTATTGATGATTTTATTGGTTATATCGGCCTGCTGGGCGGGCGTGCTTGTGTCCCAGTTGTCCAATACATCCTTATTTTCATCGACAAAATCAATCAGATCCATCGTGTCCTTGGCGCCACCAGCTGCGATTTCCAGCAGCGTGAATTGTGACCCGGTGCGTTGTACAAGGCCGGCAGGATTGAAGGAAAAGATATTGTGGTCGTCGGCGATCGCCGTAAACGCGCCGCCCATTCCGAGCGGTCGAACAAACTCAATCTGCGTTGGCGGTTCAGTTGCAAACGCTACCGATCCAATCAATCCCAGAATGAAACTTGATACGAGAATTTTATTTTTCATCGTTAGGTCTCCCATGGAATCAGCAGTTATTGCTGTTTGGATCGAACACGCTATCGTTGCTCGAATTCGAAAATGTTTCATGCGTTATTCCATTCAACTGCAAATGGGAAATGCACGCTCCGGGCAAATCATCAGAATTGCCTCCATCGACGTCATCAAACAACTTGTCGATGGCGGTCGCCACGTCAGCACGCAACTGTGATATCACCTGATCGTTGCCGAGGTTCAAAAGGGTGACAGCCCGGTTAAACAAGTGCCATGTAGCGACAACATCTTGAGCCATTTGCAAAACAACCGCTTTCCCTTCATCGGTAGCACAGGCCGTGTTAAAACCTGCCAATTGCGTTACATCAAAGCTTCCATTCGTGTTTGTTATATCGAAGTAATTATTGCGGATCGGGCGCAGTATGCCGCGAATCACACAAACCGATGCCAAGTTCAATAGAACGTCGACATTATTCTTTTCAATCGAACCGTCCGTCGCACCGGAAACAATTTTTTGAAGGCGGCAAATAACCTGGTCAATCACGTTATTAAGGGCATCAATATCAACGCCTTCAAGAATGCTGTTCGCCGTGGTGTGAGTTGCGCTCACGGATACGCGGGACTGGCGGATTAAACTGGGCAGATCGTGCACGGCCAGAGTGCTAGACGTCTGATGGGTGAGATTTGAAATTAAAGCCCCAATATTTAAACCAGAACCGGCAAGTTGTGCCGTGGATGCGCCGTAAAGCGCCTCTGCATTGTCCGGGTCTTTTTCGAGAGCTTTATTGAAGAGAATGAGCGCTGCGGAGTAATCGCCATCGCGAAGAGCGTCATACCCTTGCGAAACCAGCACTTGAGGGTCAGATGAGTCCCCCCGGTCCGTCAATTTGCCGAATAAGTTGCCGTTTTCGCAACCCGTCAGCATCAACATACTGCAGACCGCAAAGGCCTGCAGCCATACAAACAACCGGTGTCTCATACGCTCCTCCTAGTGGTGGGTTAGGTACCTTCCTGCCAGCTGGCTAAATATTTGACTTGTTCGGGGGTCAACTTGTCGATATTCATGCCCATCGCCTGAAGCTTCAAGCGCGAGACCTGTTTATCGATATCTTTGGGGACGTCGTAGACTTGGCGGCCGAGTTCTTGGTTGTTTTTCACCATGTACTCGACGCACAACGCCTGGTTGGCGAAGGACATGTCCATCACGGAGGCCGGATGGCCTTCCGCGGCGGCCAAGTTGATCAGGCGGCCGTCGCCGAGAAGATAAATCAGGCGGCCGGATTTCAAATGGTATTCCTCGACGAACGCGCGCGCTTCCTTAACCGACTTGGAAAGCTTGCGCAGCGCAGGAATATCGATTTCGACGTTGAAGTGGCCCGAGTTGCAGATGATGGCGCCGCTTTTCATCACGCGGAAATGTTCCGCGCGCAAAACGTGCTTGTTGCCGGTCACGGTGATGAAAATATCACCGATCTTGGCGGCCTGGCTCATCGGCATCACTTCAAAGCCGTCCATGACGGCCTCGAGAGCGCGAAGCGGATCGATTTCGAGAACGATCGTGCGCGCGCCCATGCCGCGAGCGCGGCTGGCGACGCCGCGACCGCACCAACCGTAGCCGACAACCACGACGACCTTTCCCGCCAACAGAACGTTGGTGGCGCGAATCACGCCGTCCAAGGTGGATTGGCCGGTGCCGTAGCGGTTATCGAACATGTGCTTGGTATCGGCGTTGTTGATGGCGACGATCGGGTAGCCGAGCACGCCGTCTTTTTCCATCGCCTGCAGGCGAATGACGCCGGTGGTGGTTTCTTCGGTGCCGCCGATCACGCCGGCCAGTTGGTCCGGGAATTTGGTGTGCAGAAGTCCGACAACGTCGGCGCCGTCGTCCATGGTGATTTGCGGACGGCGTTTGATCACTTCGACAAGATGGCTGTAGTACGACTTGTTGTCTTCGCCTTTAATGGCGAAGGTGGGCACGCCGTGGATCTTGGAGAGCGCGGCCGCGACGTCATCCTGGGTTGAGAGCGGGTTGGAGGCGCAGAGCGACACATCGGCGCCGCCGGCTTTCAAGGCGATCATCAAGTTCGCGGTTTCGGTGGTCACATGCAAGCACGCGCCGATGCGCACGCCTTTCAGGGGCTTCTGTTTCTTGAAGCGCTCCATGATCTGCGCGAGGACCGGCATTTCCCGGCTCGCCCAGACGATTCTCTTTTCGCCTTCTTTGGCTAAGGAAATGTTCTTGACGTCGTATTTCATGTTATTTGCAGGCCTTGGCAATCTCAGCCGCTTTGTTGATCTTTTCCCAGAGGAACGTGCTTTCGTTGCGACCGAAATGCCCGTACGAAGCGGTTTTCTGGAAGATTGGGCGGCGCAGCTGCAGGAAGTTGATGATGCCGGTCGGGGTCAAATCGTAGCTCTTGTTCACCGCGCGGCTGATGGCGGCGTCCGGAACAACGCCCGTGCCGTTGGTGTCGATCAAGACGGAAACCGGTTCGGCCACGCCGATGGCGTAGGCGAGCTGAACGGTGCATTCCTGGGCCAATTTGGCCGCAACGACGTTCTTGGCGATGTGGCGCGCCATGTACGCGGCCGAGCGGTCAACTTTTGTCGGATCTTTGCCGGAGAACGCGCCGCCGCCGTGAGGGCACCAGCCGCCGTAGGTGTCGACGATAATTTTGCGCCCCGTCATGCCGGTGTCCGACTGCGGGCCTCCGACCACGAATTTGCCGGTCGGGTTGATATGGAATTTGGTTTTTTTGTCGAGGAGGTTCTTCGGCAAAACGGCGAGCGCGATTTTGTTGATCATTTCTTCGCGTGAACGCTGGGTGATCTGCTTGCCGGATTTGTCCAAGATTTCGGTGGTGTGCTGGGATGAAATCACCACGGTGTCGATGCGGAACGGTTTTCCGTCGCGGTATTCCACGGTGACCTGCGATTTGCCGTCCGGACCCAAGTACGGAAGGATTCCTTTTTTGCGCACTTCGGAGAGGCGCTTGGTCAGCAAATGCGCCAACTGAATGGGCATCGGCATGAGTTCCTCGGTTTCGTTGGAAGCAAAGCCGACCATGAGGCCCTGGTCGCCGGCGCCGCCGGTGTCAACGCCCTGTGAAATGTCGGGCGATTGGCGGTTGATGGCGTTAAGGATCGCGCAGGTTTCAAAGTTGAAGCCGTATTTGGCGTCGGTGTAGCCGATGCCGCGGACGACGTTGCGGACCAGGTCCTGGATGTCAACGTAGGTTTTGGTGGTGATTTCGCCGCCCACGATGATCAAGCCGGCGGTCACGAAGGTTTCGCAGGCCACGCGGCCTTTGGGGTCATTTTTCAAAACGGCGTCTAAAACGGCATCGGACACCTGGTCACAAACTTTATCGGGATGTCCTTCGGTCACTGATTCGGATGTAAAAACAAACGGGTCTTTTCTCACACGTCCTCCTATTATTTACTGGGGCGAAAATAGCTTATTTTGCTTGTTTTTTCTTGGCGGCCCGGGCTTTTGCGGCTTTCTTTGCGGCGGCTTCCTTTTTCTCGTTCGGCGGCGGAATATGCACCAGACGGTCGGCCTCGGCCAACAACTTATCGACGGTCTGCGCCGAAACCGACTCGGCGTAAGTGCGAATGAGCGGCTCCGTGCCGCTGGGGCGCATAAGCACCCATGAATCATCGCTCAAAATTATTTTTACCCCGTCTAGCGATGAAACCGATTTCACCGGCAGACCGGCGAAGGTTGTGCCGACATTCGAGGTTATGTGTGTGGTCCACGCGCCTTTTTCCATTACGTAGGCAACTTCGTAATCGGTGCGTTTGAAGTTGGAGACGCCAAAACGTTCGTACATGCTGTCCACAAGGGCCGAGAGCTTCGTTTTTGATTGGGTGAGCAGCTCGATAACGAGCAAGGCGTTGATCAGGGCGTCGCGCTCGGCGAACCACAGGCCGATGCCGTATCCACCAGATTCCTCCCCGCCAAACAACACTTTCTCTTCGCGCATTTTCTTGGCGATGTGTTTAAAACCAACCGGCACTTCTTCGAAAGGCATGTTGAACTTGGCGGCGATGCGCGGATTGAGGAAGCCCATCGAAACCGTCTGCATCACGCGGCCTTTCATTTTTTTGTTCTCGATCAAGTGCAGGAGCAAAAGCGGCATCACCGTGTGGGGCGGAAGGTAACGGCCTTTCTCGTCGATCAGGCCGATGCGGTCGGCGTCGCCGTCAACGGCAATGCCGGCGACGGCTTTGTGCTCGCGCACCGCGTCTTTGAGCGCGCCCAAGTTCACCTCAATCGGCTCCGGGTTCACGCCGCCGAACAACGGATCGGCTTCTTTGCGGATGATGACGATTTTCTCGTGACCACTCAAAAGTTTTTCGAAGAGGCGCCCGCCCGGCCCATGCATCGCGTCGAACACGACCGGACCGGCCAAATTGCGCAGCGTGAGGTTCTTGAAGAATTTTTTAACAAAGGCGAGATAAGGTGCGGAGAAATCAACCTTCTTTTCCCCTTTCACATCGGTTTGGATCTCCGTGACGTCCATACGATCCTCGATGCTGTTCGTCGTGGTTTCATCAACGGATCCACCCAGCGGGCTTTTGAGCTTGAAACCGCTGAAAGTCGCTGGGTTGTGAGACGCGGTGATCATAATGCCGGAAGCGGATTTGCGGTTCTGTGCCATGAACGCCAAACAGGGCGAACTGACGGATTCCGACCCCATTTCCACTTTAAAACCGTTACCGAGGGCCACTTTGGCGGCGGTGTCGGCGAATTGAGGTGAAAAAAAGCGGTTGTCGTATCCGATAACGATCAGGCGGCTTTTGGAGGAACGGCGCAACACGTCGCACGTCGCCTGGGTCACGCGTTTGACGTTTTCAAACGTGAAGCCGTCCGCGATAACGGAGCGCCAGCCGTCGGTGCCGAATTTAATGGGTGTTTTTGGTTTCATTTATGAAATTTGTTTTTTAACGCGCGCTTTATCGCCCAGAACGCTTCCCGTTGGAACAGTTACACCAGCATCAACCACACAGCCCACGCCCAATATCGCGTCTTTGATCTGCGCGCCTTTGCCAACTTTAACTTTATCGAGCAAAACGGAGTTTTCGATAACAGCGCCCGGGCTCACTGAGACGCCATGGCCGCAGCAAACCATTCCCTTCAATTGCGCGTCTTTGGCGACGTGGGTTTTTTGTCCGAGAAAAATGGTGGAGTGGCGCCCGCGTTGGAGAGTTCTTTTACGGAAAAAATATTTTTCTGTCCAGCTATTTTTCGTTGACAAAAGGTCCTGATGGGCCTGCAGGTAATTTTTGTGCGTCCCAATGTCGTTCCAATAGCCGTCGGAAACGAACCCGGCCATCGGCACGCCGCCCGTAAGCAGGCGCGGAAACACGTCGCGCTCGACGGAGCAGGCTTGCCCCAGCGGAATGGTGCGGATCAAATGCGGCGCAAAAGCGTAAACGCCGGCGTTGATCAGGGCCGGGTCTTTGTAGGAATGCGGCTTTTCCACGAACGTAATGATCCGGCCAGTGGCGTCTATTTCAACGACGCCAAAAGCCGCGGGGTCTTCAACTTTCTTGAGAGCGATGCTGCATTCGGCGTTCTTCAGCTTGTGATAGCCGATAAATTCTTTAAGCGAGATATCAAAAAGCACGTCGCCGTTAATAACGAGCACCGGCTCACCGCTCGTTTTTTTAAGCTTCTCATAAGCAAAGCGGATCGCGCCGCCGGTTCCGAGTGGTCCGGGTTCCTCCGCGAAATGCAGGCGGAAATCTCTCTTCTGATATTTTGGAAAGATTCTTTTGATGGGGCTGGCCAAATGGCCGGCGGCAAAAGCCACGTCGGTCACACCAGCTTCTTTTAACGAATCAAGTAAATAAGAAATGAACGGGCGATTAAGAACCGGAACCAGCGCTTTGGGGCGGTTTTCCGTCAGCGGACGCAGGCGTGTACCTTGCCCACCGACCAGCAAGATCGCTTTCACTGAAAGAAACGGATAGTTTCGGCGAGTCCGCGGCTCATGTTCATCTTGGGCGACCAGCCCAAACGCCTTTTTGTTTTTGAAATATTCAGGCAACTGCGGTTCAGCTCGCCCAAACGCGCCGGCCTATAGAGGGCCCGTTTTTTTAATCCGGTTATTTTGGCCATTGCCGCGAAGAGTTCGGCCACGGACGTTTCCTTGGCGGTGCCAATGTTGAAAATTTCGTTTTTCCCCTTGCTCAGCGCCAGCACATTGGCGCGGGCCACGTCGCCGACATAAACGAAATCGCGCGTCTGCCTGCCGGTGCCGAAAATAAACGGCGCTTTCCCATTGAGAAGAAGCTTGGCGAAGATGGCGACGACGCCCGCTTCGCCGTGCGGATCCTGGCGAGGCCCATAAACGTTGGCATAGCGAAAAATCGTGTAGTTTATGCCGTACAAATGAGCATAGGCGTTTATGTATTTTTCCGACGCGAGTTTGGCAATGCCATAGGGCGATAACGGAATTTCAGGGTCGCCTTCTTTGGCCGGGCGAATGCATTCGCCGTAAACGGTGCCGCCAGAGGATGAAAAGATGATTTTCCTGATCTTATGCTCACGCGATAATTCCAGAACATTAAGCAATCCCATAATATTCACGCTGGCGTCGAACTGCGGGTTCTCAACGGAACGGCGCACGTCCATCTGCGCAGCATGATGATTGACCACGTCAAAACGGTTTTTGGCGAACACCTTCTCGAGCGCATTAAAATTACGGATATCGAGCTTGGTGTAGCCCGCTTTGGGGTTCACCTGGCGGCGCTTGCCGCTGGATTCGTCATCCACCACGTGGACGCGATGGCCGGCGGCAATATAAGCGTCGACGATCGTCGAGCCGATGAAGCCGGCGCCGCCCGTGACAAGAATCTTCATTAATAAGCTCCTTTACCGCCGAGGATTGCGGGCAATGTTTTTGCCAGAATTTTAAAATCGAGCCCCGCCGACCAATGTTCGATGTAATAAATATCCAAATCGATCATCTCCTGATAGGTGAGTTCCGCGCGTCCGCTGACTTGCCACAAACCGGTGATCCCCGGAAGGACGTTTAGTCGTTTTCTTGCCCAATTATCATACGCCTGAGCTTCCCACAGCACTTGGGGACGCGGCCCAACCAAACTCATCTCACCGCGCAGGACGTTCAGAAATTGCGGAACTTCGTCGATGCTGTAGCGGCGCAAAAAACGGCCGATCACCGTGATGCGCGGGTCGTTTTTCATTTTAAAAACCGGTCCCGGGCGGTCGCTTTTCTTTTTTAGTTCTTCGAGAAAGTCATCCGCATTCTGCACCATGGTGCGGAACTTCATGAAAGCGAACGGGCGTCCGCGAAAACCCACGCGCTGATGTTTGAAAAGAAGGTCGCCTTTGGAGGTTAGCTTAATGAGCAAAGCAACCAACGCCAACGGAACAAAGAGGGCGCCGAGCAGAAGACTGGCCAAAGAAACATCGATGATGCGTTTGGCCAGAAATGACGAGCCATGAAGGGAAACGGGCTTAAGCTGAAACGTGGGGATCCCGAGCGAATCATCGATCAGCACTTCTCCCATGCGGATTTCCAGGATATCGGGGAGCAGGCGGACGTCAATGCCGCGTTCTTCGCAATAGGTGGCCAATTCAACCGTTTGTGAGGCGCTTAACTTGGTATTGGCGAGAAGAACTTCATTAATACGCGAGCGCGAAACGGATTTTTTGATCTCTTCAAACGTCGCGGCGTTCTTTTTCAAAACCGCCCGGTCGCCCAACCGATCAAGCATGCGCTTGAGCGACGTAGATAAATAACCCGTTCCCACGACCAGCACGCGCCGCGGACGCCGGCTGGCACGGACCCAGAGCAGATAAATGACCTTCATGATCTGGCGCCATACAAACAGTCCCATTAAACCCAGCGCGCCGCCCATGACGAAAACCAGGCGGGAATAGGAATTATCCCGGTACAAAAACATTGCGGACATGGAAAGTAGAACGCTGACCAGGCCGATGCGCAAAAAGCGAATCAGCTCATCGGTGGCGGGAAGCTGAACGCGAGAATAGCCGCCCTGCCACAAAATTGAAACCAACCAACACGCGAGAATAAGCGGCAACGCCTCAAGATAGATATCAAAACCAGGAATGCCTTTAACGATCGGAAAAGCATCGTGGAAAGGAGCGTAGTAGAAACGGAGGTAATAGGCGCCGGCGTAGGTTCCCCAAATAACCAGCGCATCGACAACCAGGATCAGCAAACGATAGGGGAACGACTCGTAATGCTTCCAGGGCGACAGGTTTGTGTGATATGGGACTGATTCAGGAATTTTCGACATCGGAACGGGCGTTTTCTATCAAATTAGGGACTCGACGGCTTCCTTAACCTGCTCGACTTCGATCTTTTTCATACACTCGAGCGGATCCTCGTGATATTCAAAGCCAAGCTTGAGGCAAGGACAATTAGGGCAAGAGGTTTTCACAACCCTCGCCAGAGGGTTCAACGGCCCCCACAATAGCGAACTTGTCGGGCCATGCAGGGCAACTTGCTTCTTTTTCGCGGCCGCGGCCAGATGCATGATGCCCGTGTTGCCGGAGACGACAAGGTCGACTTCATTGAGCAGGGAGATCGTGCCGAGCCATGAGAGCTTCCCGCCCAAATCAATGGAGTGACCGCCGATCAGCTTATTCAAATCGGCCGTCTTCCGCTTTTCTTCCGGGCCGCCGGTCAGAAAAATTTGAGCCGCATATCTTTTCTCCAGCCAATGAATTAGAACCGCATATTTTGATAAAGGCCATTCGCGCGGCGCCCCGTCCGCCCCGCAGCCGGGATGAACCAGCACGCGCAAAGACGCCGGCTTGCGCACGGGCACGCCCTCCAGCGCCAGCCGCACCTCTTCCATCCCGCGCGTATTCGGAAACAGTTCGAGCGCGTCGCCGCTGGGTACGTCAAACAACAAGCGGGCCAACGCAAAAAAATCATCCCGCTCGTGTTGCGCATAGGTTTTGATCAATCGGTGCGTATATACGCCGGCGCGGTGCTGGCCCGGCGTATCGAATCCCGACCGCAGCGGCGCGCCGGAGAAATAACTTAACAGCGCGGTTCCACGCGCCCATTGTTCAAAATCGATGACCGCATCGTACTTTTGCGCGCGCAGATGATTAACCAGCGGCCAAAGCGAGCCCAATGATTTCGGCCAGACAATGAAATTATTTATGTAAGGGACTGTTTTGGCAATTTGCTGATTGATCGGCGAAATAAGCCAGTCGATCTGCAGCGAAGGATGGGATTGGCGCAGCGCACGCAAAACGGGGATGAGCACGATGGTGTCCCCCACCGCGGCAAGCTTTATGAGCAGCAGGCGTTTTATCTCGGGTTTATTTTTTGGAGCGCGGCTAAACAGGGAAAGAATTTTAACGAGTGGAACGCCAACGGCCTGATCAAGAGATCGATTCATTGTAAACCTGCCACGTCGAGGCGGCAAAGCGCTTCCAAGAAAACCGCTTAACATTATCCAAGCCTTTTTTCTTCATGTCGTCGCGTTTGGACACCGATGAAATTAACGACCACATTCCGTCGACCAACTCGCTTTGTGAAAGCGGGTCGATGTAATGAGCCGCGTTTCCGCACACTTCGGTGAGCGACGCCGCGCGGGACGATATTACCGGCGCGCCGCAAGCCATGGCTTCCAGCGGCGGCAGCCCGAACCCTTCGTACAAACTCGGGAACACGAACAACGCCGCGCCCGAGTAGAAGGCGGGCAATTCGTCGGTCGAGGCATTTTCAATATGGAAAACATCGTTGGGCACAGCGCCCAAATCCTTCATAAAGGTTTTTCCCACAAGGACCAGGGGCGGCGCGTCGGGATGCTGTTTCTTCAATGCGGCATAAGCGCTGATCAAAGCCGGAGTGTTTTTACTGGCGCGCAAATTGCCGACATAGAGAAAGTAATTCGGGAGCAGGCTGTATTTGGCCAGGACAGCGCGGACTTTGTCACTGCTGACCGGGCGAAACTGCGGATCGACCGCCGGATAGATTACCTGGACCTTGCCCGCGGCCTTGGGAAAATGTGTCTCTAAATCTTTCTTTGTGTTTTCTGAAACCGCGATGATCTTTTTTGCCCGTTTCGCCGCGTGCGCGAGCATGGCCCTGGAGTAGGAACGGCTCAGGGGCTTGGTTGAGAACTGCGGAAATAAATAGTGGATGATATCGTGCACCGTTGCGACAAAAGGGCGCCCATAGGTATACGGCACGTCGTAATGCGGCATGTGGTACAGGTCGAGCTTATGCTTGCGCAGAAGAAACGGGTAGTTGATGTGCTGTTTTATCCCGTAAACGGAATATGGCGCGGGAACGACTTTCCCTTCCGCGTGTGGGTTGACCCAATCTTTGGCTGAAAACAACACCAACTGGTCGCGTTGCTCGGGCGACAGGTTCTCCAAAAGTTTTTTGATCGTTACTCCGATGCCGGAGTAATCGAACATGCGTACGTCCAAACCAACTTTCATGATGGAATCACAGATAGATCGTCCTCTAGGTGAATGCGCCGGCTTTCGGAAACAATTTGCAGAATATAAAAACGGAACACCGGATCGATCCAGAATTTAACGCGCAGTGAGAACTTGAGCAGAATGTATGCTTTAAGAACAGTCACTTTCAGCGGCGAGTAATGCTTGCGGTAAAACGTAATTTGGCTTTGCCGGTAAATGAGATCAATTTTTGCGGGGTTCGACTTCCCCGATTGCCCAAGACCGTGGACCACGCGTATGTTGGGCGTGAAATGCACGCGGAAACCCGCCTTCCAGCAGCGCCAGCACAGGTCGGCATCTTCAAAATAAAGTTCAAAGTCTTCATCAAAACCATCAATTTTATTCAGCATCTCGCGCCGCGCGAGCATGCATGCGCCGGCAACGATTTGCACATCCTGTTCCTTGCGCTGCAGCCAGGCCACCATATTACGGATAACTTTGAAATGCATAACGTTTTTGGGCGCAAACAACTTCTGCTTCATCTCGCCCGAGAGTGAAATGTTCCACCCCCAGGTCATTTGCACGAGATCGCCGCTTTCCCCAATCAGCATCGGCGTTAAAATGCCGATCTGCGGGTCTTGTTGAATTCGTTCACGCATCCGCGCCAACTCGCCGCCTGGGTAAATAATGTCGCTGTTCGTAAAAAGAACCAACGGGTTTTTGGATTTTCGCCAACCAATGTTGCAGGCATAGGAAAAACCACGGTTTGATTTGCTTTCGTACAAATGGACCTGCGGAAAATCCGTTTTCATCATCTCAGGAGTGCCGTCGGTGGATGCGTTATCAACCACCCACACTTCGTCATTAGCGAGATCCAACTGCGGCAGGACCGATTTAAGGCAGCGCCTAATTAGATCCTTGGTATTGAAACTGATGACGACCACCGAAAGCGGCGCGCTCATGCCGCGACCTCGCGATCAATACGCCCCATTGCCACGCCGATAATAATCATTGATGTCATTTGGATCGCCGGCCAGTAAAGGCCGTCATTGAACAAAAAGGCCAGCGCCAAAACGGTTATCGAAGCGAGATACGGTGCACTTTCGGTTTTTTTGGCGTGCGTCCATAC
>CAZCJA010000069.1:0-13351 GCA_964499015.1 uncultured Elusimicrobia bacterium | reverse complement strand
GCGATGCCCATGCCGCCCTGGATCATGGCGCCCAAGTCGGTGATGATGTCGCCGAACATGTTGTCAGTGACGATCACGTCAAACCATTCCGGATTTTTCACCATCCACATGCACGTCGCGTCGACGTGCGCGTAATCGGTTTTCACGCCGGGGAAATCTTTGGCCACATCGTGGAACGCCCGTTCCCACAAGTCAAACGCGTAGGTCAAGACGTTGGTTTTCCCGCAGAGCGTCAGCTTCTTCGCCTTGTTGCGTTTCTGCGTGAGATCGAAGGCGTAACGCAAGCAGCGCTCGGCGCCCATGCGTGTGTTGATCGATTCTTGAACCGCCACTTCGTGCGGCGTGCCGCGGCGCAAGAAGCCTCCCGCACCGGCGTACAGCCCTTCGGTGTTTTCGCGAACGACCACAAAATCAATGTCTTCGGGTTTTTTATTTGCCAGCGGCGTTTCGACGTTCGGATAAAGCTTCACCGGACGAAGATTGATGTATTGGTCCAGCTCAAAACGCAGGCGCAGCAGAAGGCCTTTCTCGAGAATGCCCGGTTTCACGTCGGGATGGCCGATCGCACCCAAGAAAATAGCGTCGAGCTTACGGAGTTCCGGAACAACCGAATCCGGAAGGATTTCGCCCGATTTCATATAGCGTTCGCCGCCAAGATCGTAATTGACGTAATCGAGTTTGAAACCGTGTTTTTTTGAAACGGCGTTTAAAACTTTTAACGCTTCACGGACCACTTCCGGTCCGGTTCCGTCTCCGCCGATGACGCCGATTTTATAGGACGTCTTGGTTTTGGATGACGATTGCTGCTGTGCGGTTTTTGCGGTTGTCGCGGGCATATGGATCCTTTTTATTTAAGAGTTGTGAGTTTTTTTAAATTCTTGGTAGCGCTTCAAGAAGTCAGCCAGGGTCGGGCCGAAGGCTTCGGCAATCTCGTCCATCGTGGATTCGGCGGCTTTTTCGGCAGGGTGTTTAGCGATGTACTCTTCCACGTCAAAAACGACGTTATCGGTGTGGTAAAAAGTGCCGTTGGTGGAGCCAAGGTCCTTAACCAGCAAAACATTCCCGTCCAAACGGATTTCCAAATGCGTCCGCGACATGACGGCGTGCGAAATTTTAATCGGGCATTCGGTGGAACGGCCGGCGGTGGCCGTTTCCTTGTCTTTCAGACGGCCGATCACCGCCAGATCCCCCTCTTCGAGAGAAACGGAATTAACGACGCGGCCGTTCGGGGATGAGCTGAGCGGCGAGGCGCTCAAAATGGAAATAAAAATACCGCCCGGTCCGAAACGCAGATGAATATCGTCTTCGCGCTCCGCGCGAATAGCGTACACACGACTCGGCGTAAGCTGCTTCCACATCTCCGCCGGTACGGCTCGAGGAACTAATTTGGCCACTGTTACACCTTTTCGAGCGCCGTATTAACGGCTTTGGCGCTCTTCTTGCTTGAAATCCGGTTCAACGCCGCCACGTAGGCTTTTGCGCTGGCTTCGATGATATCCGTCGATGCGCCTTTGCCGCGCACCGTGACCCCTTCGCTGATTTCCAATTGGACCGTTACTTCGCCCTGCGCGTCTTTGCCACCCGAAACCGCCGACAACTTATAGTCGAGCAAGCGGACTTTTACTTTCGTGATCTTATCAATTGCTTTGTAGACCGCATCCACCGGCCCGTCGCCGCTGGCGGTCTCCTGGATGTCCTGTCCATTATAAAACAGCTTTACGGTCGCCGTGGGAACAATTCCAGTGCCAGAGGAGGTCTGCAAATAGTCCAAACGGTAAATTTCCTTCACGTTTTCGTCGGCTTCTTCAACGAGCGTCAGCAAATCCTCGTCGAAAACGTATTTTTTCTTGTCGGCCAAAACCTTGAATTTCTCGAACATATCGTCGAGCGCCTTGCCTTCGACGCCGTGACCGAGGTCTTTCATGCGCTTGTTGAGCGCCGCGCGACCGGAGTGCTTGCCCAAAATCAATTGAGTCGACGGAACGCCGACGGATTCCGGCGTCATGATCTCATACGTCGTGCGGTTTTTCATCATGCCGTCCTGATGAATGCCCGATTCATGGGAAAATGCGTTCGCGCCGACGATCGCTTTATTGGGCTGGACCTGAATACCCGTGAGCCTCGAAACCAAGCGACTGCTTCTATAAATTTCTTCAGTGTTCACGTTGGTCGCCATGCGGAAGAAATCTTCGCGCGTCTTCAGCGCCATGACGATTTCCTCGACGGAGGCGTTGCCCGCGCGTTCGCCGATGCCGTTCACCGTGCATTCCACCTGGCGCGCGCCGTGCATGACGGCCGACAAGGAATTGGCGACGGCCAATCCCAAATCGTTGTGGCAGTGAACGGAGAAAACGGCTTTTTTCGCATTGGGGACTTCTTGAATCAAACGGCCGATCATGTCGCCGAATTCCATGGGAATGCCGTACCCGACGGTGTCGGGAATATTGATCGTTGTCGCGCCGGCTTCAATGGCCGTCTGCACCGCCTGCACCAAGAACCCGAATTCGGAACGAGCGGCGTCTTCCGCCGAGAACTCGACGTTCTCGGTGAATTTCGCAGTGTACGCGACCATGCTGGCGATTTTGTCCAAAACTTGCGGGCGCGACATTTTCAGTTTCTTTTCCATATGAATGTCGCTCGTCGCCAAGAAAACGTGAATGCGCGGCTTCTTCGACGCTTTCACCGCGTTCCAGGCGGAGTCAATATCGCCTTTCACGCAGCGCGCCAGGCCGCAGATCTGCGGACCGCGGACATTCTTCGCGATCGTATTGACCGCCTCGAAATCCCCCGGGCTCGAGACCGGAAAGCCGGCTTCGATCACATCCACCCCCAAACGGGCGAGTTGGTGCGCCACCTCGATTTTTTCCTCAACATTGAGGCTCGCTCCGGGCGATTGTTCGCCGTCGCGCAAGGTGGTGTCGAATATGATCAGTTTGTTGTCGTTTTTCTTCATGACGTATTGTTAAACGGTGTCTTTATTGGTGCGCAGGCGATAGGTGCGCCACGCGCCATTCAAAATTCCCCAAATAATATAGGTGAAGTATAAAATGAAAATTGTGTTCTGCGGGTACGCGTATATCATGAACAAGATGAACAGCATCACCATGAACGACCGCAGGGACTGCGGCTTGAACAGATGCGTCTTTTTGAACGTCGCGTATTGAACTTTCGAGACCATCAGCCAGGCGAGCCCCGCAACAATCACCGGGATGCCGGCTTGAAGCAATGGAATCTGGCGATACAAAATCGTCATGGTGCGACCCTGATGGTTCTCTTGGTACAGGCCAAATAACAACACAAGCACAGCTAAAGATCCCCCGGCCACCGGAATCGGCAGGCCTGAAAAAACCATACTGGGCGCGTCCGACGGTATTGCCGCCTTCAGATTGAAGCGGGTCAAACGAATGGCGCCGCACAAAACGAAGAAAAACGCGAGGGCGATGCCGACGCGGCCGTAATCCTGGAGCGCAAGCAAATAAATCATGATCGCCGGAGCTAAGCCAAACGAGATCAAATCCGCGAACGAATCGAACTCCATGCCGAAATCGCTGGTCAGGCCCAGCCAACGGGCAATGCGTCCGTCCAAGATGTCCATGATGTGGGCAATAAAGATCGCCGTCGGCGCCGCAATCCAGCGCTGATCGAACGCGGCCAAAATAGCGAAGAAGCCGAGCGCCATATTGGCGACCGTAAACAGATTCGGCACCATGGCCGTCGCTTTTTTCAATCCCATTTTGCGATTACCGTCCTTCCGCTGACAACGCGGTCTCCGCCGACGACCAAAATTTTGGCCGACATCGGCAGTTCAACATCCACCTGCGAGCCGAAACGAATAAGCCCAAACCGCTCGCCTTGCTTCAAATTATTTCCCGGCTTTACCCAGCAAACGATGCGCCGCGCGATAAGCCCCGCAATCTGCGTCACGGTGACCGTGCCGCGCTTGGTTTCGATCGTCAGCGAGTTGCGCTCGTTTTCCAAGTGCGCCCGCGGGTCGCGCGCGTCCAAAAACGTGCCTTTGCGGTGTTCGATTGTTTTAATTTGACCGTCGACGGGCGAACGCTGCACGTGCCCGTCCATCACCGACAGAAAAATCCGCACAAGCCGGTATGAGCCATGGTCGGCATCATATACCTGGGCCACGTCCATCACTTTCCCATCGCCCGGGCTGTAAATCAGATTATCGTCGGGAATCGTTTCCCGGTCGAAATCGCGGAAAAAAAACAGGCTGAACAAGGCCGCCAGAAGCAGCAGCACGCCGGCGGAAAAGAACAGCCATTCCGGACGCGTGACGAGGAAGCCCCCCACCGCGCCGAGAGGAATGACGAAACGCCAAGCGTCGTTAGCTACCGGAAGGAGCCGCAATTGGGCCGGTTCCTTATTATTCCCGGGTTTTGAGCCAGGGCATCATGCTGCGCAGGCCCTTGCCGACTTTTTCAATTTCGTGCTCGGCCATCGCTTTGCGATAGGCCTCGAATTTCTTTTTGCCGGTTTTGTTCTCGTTTAAGAACTCTTTGGCAAATTCGCCGTTCTGGATTTCGGCCAAGATTTTTTTCATTTCTTTCTTGGTTTCGTCCGTGACGACGCGCGGGCCGCGCGAGTATTCGCCGTATTCCGCGGTGTTCGAGATCGAGTGGTTCATCCAGGCGATGCCGCCTTCCTGAACCAGGTCGACGATGAGCTTCAATTCATGCAGGCATTCGAAGTACGCCAGCTCCGGCTGATAGCCGGCTTCGACGAGCGTTTCGAAACCTTTCTTGATGAGCTCCACGGCGCCGCCGCACAAGACGGCTTGCTCGCCGAAGAGGTCGGTTTCGGTCTCTTCTTTAAAGGTGGTTTCCAGGGTGCCCGCGCGGGTTCCGCCGATGGCTTTGGCGAAGGCGAGCGCGTTGTTCTTGGCTTGTCCGGTTCCGTCCTGCTGGACGGCGTACAAGCACGGCGTTCCGCGGCCTTCTTCATAGGTGCGGCGGACCAAATGGCCCGGGCCTTTGGGAGCGATCAACACCACATCGCAATCTTTGGGCGGCGTGATTTCGCCGTAACGGATATTGAATCCGTGCGAGAACGCGACCGTCGCGCCTTTTTTCAAGTTCGGGGCGATCGATTCTTTCCACACCTGCGCTTGCGTTTCGTCGGGCAGAAGAATATGGATCCAATCGGCCGCTTTCACTTCGGCGGCGATATTATCGGAGAGGTTCTTCCCCTCCTGCCAGCCGTGCTTAAGAGCCAAATCCCAACCGCGGCCGCCTTTGCGCACCGCGATATGAACGTCGAGCTTCGAATCGCGAAGATTCAATGCTTGGCCGTGGCCTTGCGAGCCGTAGCCGATGACAACGATCCGTTTGCCCTGCAAATATTTAATGTCGGCATCTTCGTCGTGGTAAACCTTAACTTTCAATCCTGCAATTGCTGTATTCATGCCAGTGTCCTCTCCATTTCAGGGATAACGATGCCTTTGCTTCCGCGTGCCATGGCCACGATTCCGGTGCGGCATGTTTCTTTAATGCCGAACGGACGGATCATGCGCAGAAACGCATCAATTTTTTCATCATCGCCGGTGAGCTCCACAACAATGGAATCCACCGCGACATCGACGATCTTCGCGCGGAAGATGTCGCAAATTTGAATCAACTCTGAACGCGTCGACTTATCGGCCGCGATCTTGACCAACGCCAAGTCCCGCTCGATATGCGGCGTGTCCAAATAATCGGTCACTTTAATGATGTCGATCAGCTTGTTCAGCTGTTTCTCGACTTGTTCGAGAACGCGCTGATCGCCCTTCACCACAATCGTCATGCGCGAAATCTGCGGGTCATCCGTAACGCCGACCGACAAGGAGTCGATGTTGTAGCCGCGCGCCGAAAAAAGACCGGAGATACGGGCCAATACGCCCGAACGGTTTTCAACAAGAACGGAGATGGTGTGTTTTTCCTGGGTTGAGCCTTTGTTCTCAGTCATTGGTGTCTCCTTATGCCATGTCCACGATGATATCGTCGAGGCCGGCTCCGGCCGGCACCATCGGGAACACTTTTTCTTCGGGTGAAATCATGGCTTCGATCAGAACCGACTTCTTGGACTTGAGCGCGCGTTCAACGGCGCCCGCCACGTCGTCGTTTTTAAAGATGCGGATGCCTTCCACGTCGTACGCGGCCGCAAATTTCACGAAGTCCGGGATGTACACCGGCTCTTTCGATTTTTCGCCGTTTGTCGACAGGTTCGACGAGGAGAAGCGCTCCTTATAGAAGAGCTGCTGCCACTGCCGCACCATGCCGAGGAAGTAATTATTGATGACGACGATGATCACTTTCTTGCCGTCGTGGACCGCGGTGGCGAGCTCGCTCATCGTCATCTGGAACGAGCCGTCGCCGTCAATGCAAATCACTTCCCGGTCGGGATTCGCGTATTTCGCGCCCAACGCCGCCGGGAAACCGAAGCCCATCGTGCCCAAACCGCCGGACGTCAAAAAGCTCTTTGGGCTTTTGCACTGGTACCACTGCATGGCCCACATTTGATGCTGGCCCACGCCGGTCGCCATAATGGCGGTGCCCTTGGTCAAACGGTGCAGCTCCTGAATCAAGAACTGCGGCTGAAGCGTTTCCGACCCGGGTTTGATCGCGAACGGATGCTTGTCTTCCCATTCCTGGATCTCTTTGCGCCACGGCTTGTGACTGCCGGACTTAACGCCTTTCACGATCTCTTTCAAAATAACTTTCAAATCGCCCACGACCGGCACATCCACCGCCACCGTTTTACCGATGTTCGCCGGATCGATGTCGATGTGGATCTTTTTCGAATTTTTGGAGAACGTCGCCAGGTTGCCGGTCACGCGGTCGTCAAAGCGGGCGCCGCACGACATCAGCAAATCGCATTTCTGCATCGCGATGTTGGCCGAATACTTTCCGTGCATGCCCAAGATGCCGACGTAATTCGGATGGTCGAATGGAAAAGCGCCGTTCGCCATCAGCGTGTGCACGACCGGAATACCCGCCTTCTCGGAGAGCGCGATGATTTCTTCGCGTGCGCCGGACAGAATGGCGCCGCCGCCCACGTACAGAAGCGGGCGTTCCGCGGCGTTCAACAGCTCGACCGCCTTCTCAATTTGTTTCGGGTGGCCTTCGGTCTTGGGTTTATAAGAGCGAATGTTCACTTTGTCCGGCCACACGACATTGGCGACCTTTGCCTTCTGAATGTCCACCGGAATGTCGATGTGCACCGGGCCCGGACGGCCGGTCGTCGCGATATGAAACGCTTCTTTCATAATGCGCGGCAAGTCCCGCACGTCTTTCACCATATAGTTGTGTTTCGTCACCGGACGCATGACGCCCGTGGCGTCGGCTTCCTGAAACGCGTCGTTGCCGATCAAATGCGTGGCCACTTGGCCCGTGATGGCGATCAGCGGAATTGAATCCATGTTCGCGGTGGCAAGGCCCGTCACCAAGTTGGTCGCGCCGGGACCCGAGGTCGCGGTGCAAACGCCGACTTTGCCGGTCGATCGCGAATAGCCGTCGGCCATGTGCGTCGCGCCCTGTTCGTGGCGCGTCAGGACGACGTCGATCCCCGACCCGTACAACGCGTCGAAAAACGGCAGGCTGCATCCGCCCGGAATACCAAATACATGTTTAACGCCCTCACGACGAAGCGCTTCTACGACGATCTGCGCTCCGGTCATTTCATTGGTGGTGGCGTTTTCTTTGGTTTTCATACGACTCCTTGTTTTTATTTGAGCACCGCGCCTTCATGAACATCCGACACGGAGCGTGAGTAACGTTCTAAAAATCCGCGACGACCCGCCGACGCCGGGGCCTGCCAGCGCGCCAAGCGCACCTGCATTTCCGTATCGGTCAAGCGTCCGATGATCGAACGCTTTTCCACGTCGATCTCGATTTGATCGCCGTCGCGCAAAATCGCGAGGGCGCCGCGCACCGCCGCTTCGGGCGAGACGAGGCTGATAAAAAGTCCTTCCGGCGCGTCCGGCAGGCGGCCGTCCGTGAGCACGGCGACGCTGGTATTTAAACCTTTAATCTCAAGCAGCGCGGGCAGCATGCGCAGCTTGTGAATGCCGGGTCCACCGCGCGGGCCCAAGCCGCGCACGACGATCGCCGTGCCTTTCTTAATTTTTCCCAGGCTCACCGCGGTGGTGGCGTCGGCTTCGGATTCGAAGACCGCCGCGGGACCGCGGAACGTCAAAAGTTCTTTGGGCGATTGGTTCAAAAGGAACATCGCGCCCTGCGGAGCGATATTCCCTTTTAGCACGCCGATGCCGCTTTGTTTGTTCTGCGGCTTTTTGTGATTGATCACCTGCGGATCTTTCACAACGGTGCTCTTGGCCAGTTCCATCGCGCCTTTGCCGTTCACCGTCGTGCTCGGCAAAATATGGTCTTTGAAGCCGCTCAGCACGGCCCACACGCCGCCCGCTTTATCCAAATCTTCAATGCGGTGCGGATCTTTGTCGCCCACGCCGCCGAGCCGCGCGACCTGCGGCGTCTCGCGGGCGATTTTATCGAACAAGTCCAGCGGCAAATTGATGCCGGCTTCGTGCGCGATGGCCATCAAGTGCACGGCGACGTCAAGCGAACCGCCAAGCGCCGCGTTCAAGCGGATCGCGTTGGTGAAGGAGTTCAACGTGAGCGCGCGACGAAACGTGTAGCCCGTCTTCACGAGCGAGATGATCCGCTGGCCCGATTCAAAAGCGAGTTCGTGGCGCTTCGCGGTTTGCGCGGGCGCGGTGGCCATGCCCGGCAGCGTCACGCCGATGGCTTCCAGTACGAGATCCAGCGCGTTCGCCGCGTGGTTGTCTTTCGCGAGCAGGCAATCTTTAAACCAATCGGTCTTCGCCAACGGCGCGCCTTTCTGTTTCTTGTAAAGGGTTTCGGTCAAAAGCTGAAACGGGTCGTTGATCTTGCGCGCGCGGTTGTCATTCTCGCCGCCCAAAAATTCCCAACGCTTCGCGCCCGCGGTCACGATCACCGCCGGAATGTTCAAGCGCGCGGCCGCCATGGCCATGCCGGCCAAGGTTTCCTGCGCGTCGCCGATCAGCACCAAACCGTCCAGCGTCTGCTGGCGTGTCCAGCTTTCAATCAAATCGGCCAATTGGTCGCGCCAGGCAAAGCTGTAGCTCTCGGCGTGCCCGAAGGCCATCATTTCCGGCGAACGAACGGTGTCCCAGCGCACGACAATGCCGCCGCCGATCTGTTCAATGCCGGTCGAGACCGCGTTGCCGAGTTCCTTCGCATCCGGTTTTTCCGAAAACACCTGCGTCGCGGCCGTGGCCACGCCGATTAAGGGTTTTTGGATCGCGTCCGGGCCCACGCCCGCCGCGGATAAATAGGTACGGAACAGCGCGCCTTCCGGGCGCTGACGGATATCAGTGGACATGTTTTTTTCTCCCACGTTGAAGATTGAGCAGCTTGTACTCCACCGCGTCGACAAGGGCCTGCCACGACGCTTCTATCACGTTTTCGGAAACACCGACGGTTCCCCACTCGCTTTTTAAGTCTTTCGAATTAATAAACACGCGCACCCGCGCCGCTGTGCCGGCGGAGGCATTGATCACGCGGACCTTGAAATCCATGAGCGACATTTCTTTCAGCTTCGGATAAAACCCGTCCAACGCGGATCGCAGCGCTTTATCGAGCGCGTCCACCGGTCCGTCGCCTTCGCCGACCGTGTGCTTCTCGCTGTCGCCGACCTTAACTTTCAGCGTCGCTTCCGACACCATGTTGCCTTTCTTATCGTGTTCCACGGTGACGCGGAAGCCGAGCAATTCAAAAAATTTAGGACGCTTGCCGAGCGCCTCCTCGACGAGCAGCACGAACGAGCCTTCGGCGCCTTCGTACTGGAAGCCCTTATTCTCTTTCTGTTTCACCAGCGCCAAAATTTTATCGACGTCTTCGGAATCGCGGTTGAAATCGAGTTTCAGCTCGGCCGCTTTCATCGCGACGCTGGCCTTGCCCGATAGCTCTGAAATCAAGATGCGGCGCTTGTTGCCGACCAGCGCGGGATCCGTGTGCTCGTAGCTCGCCGAGCGCTCAACCGCGGACACATGCACGCCGCCTTTGTGCGCGAACGCCGAATTGCCCACATACGGCATATTGTCGGCCGGGACAACGTTGGCCACTTCGTCCACATACCGCGAGGCTTCCGTCAAAAATTGCAGTTGCTCGTCGGTCACGCAATTGACGCCCATCTTCAGTTTCAAGTTCGCAATGATCGACGCCAAATTGGCGTTGCCGCAGCGTTCCCCGTGGCCGTTTAAGCAGCCCTGCACGAGCGTCACGCCTGCCTTCACCGCGGTGATGGAGTTGGCCACCGCGCAATGCGAATCGTTATGCACGTGGATGCCCAGCGGCATGCCCGGCAATTGCTGGCGCACGTCGGTGACGATCGCGAAGATATCGTCCGGCAAACAACCGCCGTTGGTGTCGCACAACGTTAAATTATCGGCGCCCGCATCGGCGGCGGCGCGCAACGTCGACAAGGCGTAGTCGCGATTGGCGCGGTAACCGTCAAAAAAATGTTCGGCGTCATAAATCACTTCGCGGCCTTTCGACTTGAGATATCCGACCGTGTCCGCGATGATCTCCAAATTCTCTTCGAGCGTGGCGCGCAGCGCGTGGATCACGTGCGAGTCCCAGCTTTTGCCGAACACACAGACCACCGGCGTGTTGGCCGCGACCAGGCGTTTGATGATCTCGTCCGTCGCCGCGGTTTTATTTTTGCGGCGCGTGCTGGAAAAAGCCACGAGCTTCGCGTTTTTCAGCTTCAATTCTTTCAACGCGCGCGAAAAAAAGAGTTCGTCTTTGGGGTTTGAGCCCGGCCAGCCGCCTTCGATGTAATGAACGCCGAGCTGATCGAGGACCGCCGCCACTTTCAACTTATCGTCGACCGTGAGCGAAATGCCCTCGCCCTGCGTGCCATCGCGGAGCGTGGTGTCAAAAAGTTTCACCGTTTCGAGCTTCGGCGACGTGCCGTTCAGCCCGGCGTGCGACTTCGACAACCGCTTCATGCGGCCGAGCCGAGTCCGAACGCTTTGTGGAGGATTTTAACGGCCTTCTGGCCGTCGGATTCTTTCACAATGCACGCGACTTTGATTTCGGAAGTGGAGATCATTTCCAAATTGATTCCGGCATCCGCGAGCGTCGCGAACATTTTTGCCGCCACGCCAGGGTGGCTTCTCATGCCGACGCCGACGATCGCGACTTTCGTCACGTTCGCATCGGCCAGCACTTGTTTGGCGCCCAGTTTCTTGGCCACCGACTCCAAGAGGACGAGCGCGCGTTTCAAATCATTGCGGGAAACGGTGAACGAGATGCTGTTCGTGCCGTTTTCAGCCGACGACTGGATGATCATGTCGACGTTGATGCTGTCGTTGGCGAGCGCCCCGAAGATGGCCGCCGCCACGCCCGGTTGATCGGGCACCTCGGTCACGGACACTTTGGCCTCGTTTTTGTCGAACGCCACGCCGGAAACCACGGGGGTTTCCATGCCTTTGGCTTCGCTGACAATCATGGTTCCTTTCTTTTTCACTAGACTCGATCTCACGTGTATTTTCACTCCGAATTTCTTGGCCACTTCAATAGAACGGGCCTGCATAACCTGGGACCCGGAACCAGCCAATTCAAGCATTTCATCATAGGAAATTTGCTCCACCTTTTGGGCGTCCTCGACGAGCCGGGGATCGGCCGTATAGACCCCCTCCACATCGGTGTAAATCTCGCATACCTTGCTTTTTAGGGCGGCCGCCAAGGCCACCGCCGTCAAATCGGACCCCCCGCGACCCAACGTGGTGATATCGTCGTTGGCATTCAGCCCCTGAAACCCAGCCACAACCACCGCCCGGTTTTGGGCCAATTCTTTCAAAATCTTTACAGGCTTAATGGTTTTGATGCGGGCCTTGGTGTGGACATGGTCGGCCTCAATGCCGGCTTGCGGGCCCGTCAACGAAATTGCATCTGTGCCAAGTGTTTTGATGGCCATGCACAACAGGGCGATCGAAACCTGCTCGCCGGTCGCCAAAAGCATGTCCATTTCGCGGCCATCGGGCTCGGTGGTGATCTCCTGGGCCCGTTCAATCAAATCATCGGTCATGTCGCCCGGGGCCGAAACGACCACGACAACATGATTTCCCGCTTTTTTCGTTTCCACGATTTCGGCGGCGGCGGCCTTAACACGCTCCGCGTTTTTCACGGACGTGCCGCCAAATTTCATGACAACAATCGGCTTCTTCAACGAACGGTTACCCCTTTCTTATCAATGTTTAAAACGAGCGCTTTACTGTTAACGCGGGCGCGCTTGAACGCGGCCACCATGGCCTTGCCCACGCGCTGCGCGGATGAGGCCTTCGCAAACGCGATGATCGACGGACCGGCGCCCGAAAGCGCGGTGCCATAAGCTCCTGCTTTTTCCGCCGCGGCCTTCACCGCGTAAAAACCGGGAATCAACTTGGCGCGGTACGGCTCGTGTAAACGGTCCGTGAGCGCGCCTTTGAGCAATTCAAATTCTCCGCCGAGCGCGCGCTGCAGCATGGCCACCGCGGCGATGTTTGCGACCGCGTCTTTCATGGGCACGGCTTTCGGCAAAACGTTGCGCGCTTTCTTGGTCGATAGCTCAAACGCCGGAACCGCGACCACGCACTTCAAATTGGGCACCGGCCAGGAACGGGAAATAACCTCTTTTCCGACGGTGAGGTTCCCGATTATTCCGCCCAAAAGCGACGACGCCACGTTGTCGGCGTGTCCTTCGATTTCCGTCGCCCAGGCCACCAATTGCTTCTTGTCGTATTTATCGCCCAAAAGCCGGTTGCCGGCGACCAAGCCCGCCACGATCGCGGCCGAGCTCGAGCCCAGTCCGCGCGCCAGCGGGATGCGGTTCAAACAAAACAATTCCAAGCGCGGCAGCGGCCGCTTGGCTTTCTTAAAAACAAACTCGATGCAGGCGTAGAGAAGATTGCGTTTATCGCGCGGGACCGTTTTTTCGCCTTCGCCATGAACGCGGATCATCGGCGTGCCGGGCTTCGGGCTCAAAATCTGAACGCGAAGCTCGCTGTGCAAATTAAGAGCTAAGCCGAGAACGTCGAAACCGGCTCCCAAATTGCCGCTGGACGCCGGAACTCTGACGGTAAACGGTTTCTTCAACGCTTAGTGAGCGACCGGGGACTTCACCGGCTGCGCATGTTCCAGATTGGTATGCGCGTCGTCGGAAATGCGCATCGCGCAGAACTTCGGACCGCACATCGAGCAGAAACGGGCGTCTTTGTAGCCTTCTTCCGGAAGCGTTGAATCGTGCTTGGCGCGGGCGGCTTCCGGATCGAGCGACAGAGCAAATTGCTGTTCCCAATCGAACGCGTAACGCGCGC
>CAZCJA010000068.1:0-13615 GCA_964499015.1 uncultured Elusimicrobia bacterium | reverse complement strand
GATGACCGGGTGTGCCCACGCGGGAAGACGGGTGCGGTCGGGTTGCTCGAAGCGCTATAGGGATGCTCTTTGTGGTCATTGGTGAGGCTGGAATTATAAAGAGGGTCATAGCCGACGTGGCAGCTGATGCAGCGGTCAATCGTGTCCATTTCCGTCGCCCAAATCTGGCGGATTTCAATCGGCATCTTTTTGGCTTCTTTGAGTTGGGCCTCGGCCAAAACGCGATCACCGTCCGTTTTGGCGTTGGCGACAAGTTCTTTCGCGCGCGCGATTTCCATCTTCTTGAATTCTTTCTGGTACGGGCGCCAGCCGCGCTTGGCGTCGATCAAGAACGCCATGACAAACAGAACGAGGAGAAGCACGTTTCCCCATAAGAAGAGATTGCGCAATGAAAAGAGACGTTTCATTAGATATTCAAACTCACTTGTGGAATCGAGACGATATACTTCACGTTAAATCCAAGACGCAGCGCCATTTTCAGGAATACACTGATCATCAAAAGGAGCAGCAGCATGCAAACCGTGTAACGGATGATCGAAATGCCTTTCAAATATTTTTGCGGCAGGAAGAACCCGAGCACCACATACAGGAACAGGCCGAACCCCGCCCATATGCCCTGCACGAAGCTGAACATCGGCAATGCGCCGACAATCGCGGACACGCCGATTGAAATAATCAACGTCCGCCAGATGGCCGCTTTAATGTCGATGATTTTGGTGATCAAGCGCGGCAACACCATGCCGACGGCAAAATAAAGAGTGATGAGCGCGCCGCCCAATGCGAGCGGAAGCGTAAACGTGGGTGGATCCGGCGGCTTGTGATACGCCCAGTTTTCCCACGGCCAGTACCAGGCCCAGTTGGGCCCACGGAAAAAAACGCCGACAATGATAAGCACAAACCACGCGGCGATACCAAACAAGAAAATGGCGGAAGCGAATGGGCGGTCTTTGACCGAGTAGTAACCGACGCCGTGATTTGGATCGGGTTCGAGATACGGAATCGCGATCAAACCACCGACGATAATACCGGGCAGCAGCACGCCCGCGATCCACGGATCAAAATAGACGAGCAGTTCCTGCAAGCCCAAGAAATACCACGGCGCCTTGGACGGGTTGGGCGTGACGTTGGGGTCGGCGATGCCTTCGAGCGGCGCGTTCTGCAAAATCGACCATGCCACGAGGAAAATGAGCATCAGGATCGCACCGATATATTCGCGCACGACCAAATTAGGCCATACTTCGATCTTCTGGTTCGGGCCTTCGTTCGGCAGCGCGGCCGCGGAGAAACCGTCTTTGCGGATACGCCAGAAGTGCACGATCATCAGCACGCCCGTGATGAACGGGACCGCGATGCAATGCAAAACGTAGAAACGGACCAGCGTGTTGGCGCCGACGGAGGTGCCGCCGAGCAAACCAAAACGCGCGTCGTTCTTAAGACCGACGCCCAATAATGAGGAGAACGGGCCTTCCGCCCCAAGAAATGGAGTGGCACTCGCCATGTTGGTGCCGACGGTGACCGCCCAAATTGCCAGTTGGTCCCACGGCAGCAAATAGCCGGTAAAAGAAAGGAAAAGAGTTAGAACGAGAAGAACGACACCAACGCCCCAGTTGAATTCGCGCGGGGTTTTGTACGAGCCGGTGAGAAACACGCGCACCATGTGCAAAATAACGACGAGCACCATTGCGTGCGCCGACCAGCGGTGCATGTTGCGCATGAATTTTCCGAAAGAAACCACGAATTCCAAATCTTTCATGTCGCGATAGGCGAGATCGATCGACGGGCGGTAGTAGAACATGAGCACGATGCCCGTCACGGTCAAAACGAGGAACAACAGGAACGACAAACCGCCCAAGCCCCAGGTGTAATTGGGTTTGACGGCGCGTGAGCGGACGCGGGCGGGATGCAAATGGAGCCAGACGTTGCCGAGGATGTGCTGCGCGCGATCGCGGGAGGTGTCTTTCCAGGTTCCGCCACGGAACATGGAACGCCACACTTGGCTGTTGATGACGTCTTCTTTAATCTTCTCGAGATTTATTTTGGGTAATTGCATGTGTTAATTAAATCGTGATAAAGAACGGCTCTTTGTCGCGCGGTCCGGGTCTATTCTCCATAACGGCTTTATCAATGACAAGCTCTCCCGCTGGAGTTTGTGTGACCTGCACGCGCCACAGAGGCTTTGGCGCAGGGCCGGCGATCACATCGCCAGCAGCGGTAAAGTTGGAGCCGTGGCACGGGCAGCGAAAGCGAGTTTCGGCCGGGAACCAGTTCGGCGTGCAGCCCAAGTGCGTGCAGCGCGCCCACATTGCGTACAAACCGCGATCGTTGCGGACAACCCATACGCGGTTCGCTTTATCAATTGTCACGCCAAGCGGATAATCGCGGGCAATTCCGGCGCGGAATTTTTGGGACGGTTCGTAGAGAACGTTCGGCAGGAAAAAACGGAGCGTAGCGCCCGCGGACGCCGCGAGAAACGCCATAAACGCTCCCCATCCATAAAGGAGGAAAGAACGGCGCGAAAGTTCAGGATTCGGAACGGAAGGAGACGCGGCGGCGACTGGAGCGACTGGAGGAGTTGGCGTCTCGGACATTGGATTTAAGCCAGTACGTCGTGCGCCACCCGAATACCTTTCCCCATGGTGGACGTGATCGTCATGGACTGAACATAAACGCCCTTCGCGGTCGCGGGTTTCGCAGACATGACGGCGTTAAAAACGGCCTGGATGTTTTCAGCCAAATCCGCGGGAGCGAACGACGCCTTTCCGACGGACGTGTGGATATTGGCCGAGTCATCAATCTTAAATTCAACGCGGCCCGCTTTCAATTCTTTAACCACACGGCCCACTTCAAAGGTCACCGTGCCCGATTTCGGGTTCGGCATGAGACCTCTCGGACCCAAAACCTTGCCGAGCTTCGTCAAATCTTTCATCACGTCGGGCGTCGCGACCAAAACGTCGAAGTCCATCCAGCCTTTCGAGATTTTCTCAATCAAATCGGCTTCACCGGTGAAATCCGCGCCGGAGGTCTGCGCTTCTTTCTGCTTGTCGCCTTTGGCGATCACGACAACCACTTTCTTTTTGCCCAGGCCTTTCGGCAGGACGGTCGAACCGCGAACGGTCTGCTCCGTTTTCTTCGCGTCAACGCCCAAGTGCATGTGCAATTCGACGGTTTCGTCGAATTTGGCGGTCGCGTTTTTCTTCACGATCGCGGCGGCCTCGGCGAGCGGATATTTCTTGTCCGCTTCAAAATTCTTTTCCATTTCTTTAGCGCGTTTTCCCATTTTAGGCAACCTCAATACCCATCGAGCGGGCAGTTCCGGCCACCATGCGTTTGGCGGCTTCGATATTTTTGGTGTTCAAGTCGGGCATTTTCGTTTTGGCGATCTCTTCCAACTGGGTTTTGTTGATTTTTCCCACCTTGTCCTTGTTCAGGGTGGAGGAGGCTTTGGCCAAACCGGCGGCTTTCTTGAGCAGCGCCGAGACCGGAGGCATCTTCGTGATAAAGGTGAAGCTGCGGTCCGTGTAAATGGTGATAACGGCCGGGATGATCATTCCGGCTTCGGATTTTTTGGTCCGTTCGTTGAATTGCTTGCAGAAATCCATGATCTGCACGCCATGCTGGCCGAGCGCGGGACCGACCGGCGGCGCCGGGTTGGCCCCACCTGCGGGAATCTGAAGTTTTACCTGTGTTTTAACTTGCTTAGCCATCGTCTTATCCTTTTATACTTTTTCAACCTGCAAATAGTCGAGTTCAACCGGCGTGGCGCGTCCGAAAATGCTGACCGTCACCTTGAGTTTCGCACGGTCTTCATTCACTTCCTCCACGGTACCCACGAAGTGGCGGAAGGGACCGTCGTTGATGCGCACGCTTTCGCCTCTGGCAAAAACCACCGCCGGACGGGGTTTCGCGGTCTTTGGTGTCGCGTTTAGTTCCATCATGCGTTCCACGTCGGATTCCTGAAGCGGAATCGGTTTTGCGCCGCCCAAGAAACCGGTGACGCCGGGCGTGTTGCGGATGATATAGCACGTTTCGTTGTCGGCCGCCATGTTGACCAAAATGTAGCCTGGAAAGAACTTGCGGCGGCGGATCTGCTTTTTATTTTTCTTCAGTTCGATCACTTCTTCCGTCGGAATAACAACGTCGCCGATGCGATCCTTAAGATTAGCGATCGCGGCGGCCTTCTCAATACTGGAACGCACCTTATCCTCATGCCCGGAATAGGTGTGAACTAAATACCACTGTTTATCGGTTGCTGTCGTCATTTTAAATTAGGGCTCCGAAGAGGCCGCGCAGGATAAAATCCACCGCAAAAACGAAGATGGACATGATCACGACCAAGATAATAACCACCCATGTGGAAGCGATCACCTGAGGCGTGGTCAGCCAGGCGACTTGCCGAAGCTCCGACCAGGACTCTTTAAAGAAGTTAACCAGATTATTCATGGGTTTTTAAGTCAAGAAACGCGGGAGTGGTAGGACTTGAACCTACAGTCCCGGTTTTGGAGACCGGTGGTTTGCCATTAACCGACACTCCCTCGGGAAAGAGGCCTCCCTGCTAAATCTTGGCCTCCTTGTGAATTGTGTGACGGCGCAACTTCGAGTTGTACTTTTTCACTTCAAGTTTCGCCCGATCGCCCTTCTTTTTGCCGCGCTCAACATAATAATTGTAGTCACCGGTTTCGGTGCACTTGAGCGCGACAACGTTTCTACCCTGACTGGCCATAAATAATCCTTCGTCTTAAGTTTTTTATTTAACGATTTCGGTGACAACGCCTGACGCGACGGTGTGGCCGCCTTCGCGGATAGCGAAGCGAACGCCTTTTTCAAGCGCGACCGGGGTCAAGAGTTCGACGTCAACCGTGACGTTATCGCCCGGCATCACCATTTCGGTGCCTGCGGGGAGCATAACCGTGCCGGTCACGTCGGTGGTGCGGAAGTAGAACTGCGGACGGTAGTTGTTGAAGAACGGCGTGTGACGGCCGCCTTCTTCTTTGCTCAATACGTAAATTTCGCCTTTGAACTTGCTGTGCGGGTTGATGGAGCCCGGGGCGCAAAGCACCTGGCCGCGTTCAACCTGGTCTTTTTCCACGCCGCGCAGAAGCACGCCGACGTTATCGCCGGCCACGGTTTCATCGAGAAGCTTGCGGAACATTTCGATGCCCGTCGCGACGGATTTGCGGGTTTCCTGAAGGCCGACGATTTCAATGGCGTCGCCGACTTTCAATTTTCCGCGCTCCACACGACCGGTGGCAACGGTGCCGCGTCCCGTGATCGAGAACACGTCTTCAATGGACATAAGGAACGGCTTGTCGACCTGGCGTACCGGGTCGGGAATGAAGGTGTCGATGGCCTCGAGGAGCTTCGCGATCGACGGTTCGCCGAGTTCGCCTTTGTCTCCGGCCATGGCTTTGGTGGCGCTGCCCCGGATGATCGGGGTCTTGTCGCCGTTGAATTCGTATTTGTTCAAGAGTTCACGGATTTCCATTTCAACCAAGTTCAACAATTCCGGATCGTCGACCAAGTCGCATTTGTTCAAGAAGACCACGAGGGAAGGAACGTTAACCTGGCGGGCGAGGAGAACGTGCTCTTTCGTCTGCGGCATGGGTCCGTCCGCAGCAGAAACGACGAGAATAGCTCCGTCCATCTGAGCGGCGCCGGTGATCATGTTCTTGATGTAGTCGGCATGGCCCGGGCAGTCGATGTGGGCGTAATGTCTTTTTTCAGATTCGTATTCCACGTGGGAGACGGCGATCGTCACAATTTTGCTGTCGTCACGTACCGTTCCGCCTTTGGCGATATCAGCGTACGCTTTCGCGGTGGCTTTGCCTTGACGAGCCTGCACGTTAACCAAAGCCGCGGTCAAAGTGGTTTTTCCATGGTCAACGTGACCGATGGTTCCAACGTTCATGTGCGGTTTATTGCGTTCGAATTTGGCTTTAGACATTTGTGACTCCCTCCTTGGGAATGTGAATGTTTCTTGGTTAGGCTTAAAATTTTTAGCTGGGGATCGGGATTGAACCGACGACCTCGTCATTACCAATGACGTGCTCTACCAGCTGAGCTACCCCAGCAATCCCTCGCGCATCATAAGCGGGTGATGGGAATCGAACCCACGTCTCAAGCTTGGAAGGCTAGCATTCTACCATTGAACCACACCCGCGACGTGGCGCCCTTACAAACAAAAGACCCCGAAACGTCCCGGGGTCTAACCAAAACCAGCAATTAGATTTAACGAAGGTCAATTGAGGTGGCGCATTTATAACAAAAGCATCCGGAAGCGTCAATACACCAATTTAAGCTTTTTACACCGCCTAAACGACCTGAAAAGAATGGCTATTTAAGGGGAGTGGTATCGGGCTTGGCGGGAGCGGTGCCCGGCTTGACGCGCGGGTTTTCGGCTTCGGGGCCGCGGCGATCTTGAAACACGACGCTTCCCCCTTTGGTGCGGTCCATGTTGTGTTTCACGTAGCCCTTCATTTCGGTGAGGGTTTGGATTAACACCGCATACTGATTGGTTTCCATATTTTTATCAGTGAGATAAACGATGGAAACGGAAACGAAATTGAATTTCTTAATGTTGCCCTGGCGGTCTTTGGCGGTGATGCAGCCCGCGCGCAAATCGGCTTCCGAATAATACGCTTTGATGCGTTCGTCGAAGCGCTGCGCGATCCAGGAAAAAATCTGTTCGGCTTTGTCCGGCGAGGTCATCATCACAAAGTCGTCGCCGCCGACGTGGCCGATAAAGTCGCTGGGATTTCCCCACCGCTTGCCCGACTCCAACAAAAGGTCGGCCAGAAGACGGATGACTTTATCACCCTGCTTTATGCCGTAGACGTCGTTGTACGCCTTAAAATTGTCCAGGTCGATGTAGGCGAACGCGAGGTTGGATCGCGTTGCCAGTCGGCGGCGCGACTCTTCTTCGATCGCCAAGTTGCCGGGCAAGCCCGTCAGCGGGTTGTGCCCCATGTCAACTTTTTTGCGCTGGAGCATGCGCTTAATGCGCGCGATCAACTCCTGCGCGTCGAACGGTTTGGTGAGAAAATCGTCGGCGCCCACTTCGATGGAACGAATGCGGTCCTGGGCGTTTTTCCAGCTGCCGCTGACGACAATAATAGGGATGGCGCGGGTGCGCGGCTCGGAGCGAAGTTGTTCACAAATACGGAAACCGTTGGTGCCGGGAAGTTTAAGGTCGAGAATAATGGCGTCTGGAATCATCTGTTGGGCTTTATCAAACGCCTTGCGCCCGTCGTTGATCCATTCAACCTGATAGCCGTTCAGCGTAAAGGCCAAACGAACATACGACGCCACCTGCTCGTCGTCGTCGATCACCAGTATGCGTTCTCCGGACATTCGTTCCCCTTAGGTGTTGTGCGTTCTGTCGTTAAAGATTATCACTTCAATGCGCCGATTGTTGCGCCGGCCCGTTTCTTCTACGTTGCTGCTGATCGGCCGGTTCTCGCCGAATCCCCAGGCCGCCAGCCGTTTCGCCGGCACGCCGTTGGCGGTCAACTCTTCAATAACGGAGAAAGCGCGAGCCGCCGAGAGTTCCCAGTTTGACTTGTAGCGGCCCCCAAAAATCGGCACGTTGTCCGTGTGGCCTTCCACAATCACGTCGCCTGCGACCAGTTTAAGGGACTTGGAGAGTTCCGCCAGAGTCGTTTTTGCGTTTGGCGTCAGCTCGGAGCTTCCACTGGCAAAGAGCACGCTGTCTTTCATTTGCACCGTGGTCTTGTTGGAATCCGTCGTGATCTCCACATTGGCGCTGCCCACCACGCCCTCAAATCGGTCCATCAACTTGGCGAAAGCGTCGTATGAAATCGTCGCGCCTTGCGACATGCGCTGCTGCTTTTCAAGAACCGCGTAACCATACATGACCAGGAAGAAAATGAAAAGAATCGTCATAAAATCGGAATACGAAATCAGCCATAAGTTCGTTGCGTCGCGGTGCATGCCGACCGGCGCGCGCTTGCGGCGGTTGGCGCCGAACCAACTTTTCTCCTCTTCCTCTTCGGCGCCCTGCCCTTGAGCGGCGTCGGTCTCCGGAAGCTCTTCGAGTTCCGGAAGCGAAATTTCTTCCGCTTCGCCCTCGCCGCCTTCTTCGAGATTCTCTTCGTCGCTCATAATGTAAACGGGACGTCGCGGAAGAGCGCGATTTCAACGCGGCGGTTCAATGCGCGGCCGTCGGGCGTCATGTTCGAGGCGCGCGGATGATTGAAGCCATAGGCCGCGGCCGCCAATTGTTTGGCGGGAATCCCGCCTTGTTTGGACAACAGATCGACCACCGACATCGAACGCCCCAACGACAGCTCCCAATTGTCGCGATAAACGCCGCCTCTAATAGGACGGTCGTCGGTGTGGCCTTCAACCACGATGGTATAGGGAAGCAGGACAAGAAACGTCGCCGCTTTTTCCAGCATGGGCTTGGCCGATGGCTTTAGCTCCGCGCGGCCGGAATCGAAAAGAATGGTTTCGCCCAATTGAATGCGCGTCACGCCCGTTTCTTCGAGAATTGCCACCTCGCTGTTGTCTTTGAATTCCTGGCGCAACAACAGCGTGACGCTTTCGAGAGTAAGGGTTTGATCTTCCATGGACTTGATCGACGAACCGGGCGATTTCATGGAAACGGCCGCTTCTTCAATGGCTTTGTTGCCCATCGTGACCAGGCCGTACATGGCCAAGAAAACGAGCACCAAATTGGTCATCAGGTCGGAATAAACAGTGAGCCAGATGCCTTCGGCGCGGCTGTCGTCGGACTTGCGGCGGAAAAGACGGTGGATCATGCTTTTGCTTCGCGCGCGCTCGCTGTGGACAAGGCTTTGCCGCCTTCATTCAAGTAGGCCTGCAAACGGCGCGTAAGAATGGCCGGCACTTCTTGCCGTTGGATGGACAGCACCCCTTCGATCATCACTTCTTTTAGAAACAGTTCCTGTTCCGAATACGCGTGAAGTTTGCCGGCGATGGGCAAAAACAAAAAATTGGCGCCAAAGATGCCGTAAAAGGTCGCGGTCATGGCGACGGCCATGTGCATGCCCATCGTGCGCGGATCCGACAGGTTCAACAGCACTTGCACGACGCCGACCAGCGTTCCGAGCAGGCCGAAGATCGGTGCGTACGTAGCCATGTTGCGAAACACATTCGCCACTTCCGCGTGACGTAGGCGGATAAAATGGATTTCTTTCTCCAGATTGGCGCGGATCAAATTGGCGGGCAATCCATCGGCGATCATGCGCAGCCCATTAGCGAGGAAACGGTTCTGCACGCCGTTCATGTCGATTTCGACGCTCTCCATGCCGGAGCGGCGCGCGCGGCCTGACAGAGCCAGCACGCTTTGCATCACGGTTTCGGAGGATTCGCGCCGGCCCGGGAACATAAATAGGAGCATCGCGTGCGGCAGCCGTTTTAAGATCGACCATGGATAGGTGATCAGTGTGGAACCGAGGGTGCCGCCGAACACGAGAACCAACGCATGCGTATTGTAAAAGAAGCGAAAAATTTCCCCATCCGCCAAAACCCAGCCGATGGATCCGAGCCCGATCAGCCAACCAAACAATGTCATGAAATCCATTTATCAGGCTCCCGTTTGATTGTCGTCTTGGGGATAGCGCTCTTCGTTGTCCCCGCGCTTCATAAATTTCTTAATGCGATCTTCGATATTTTTGCCCGGCTCATTCTTTTTGGTGGTGACGCCTTCGACGACCGTCTCCGGCGCGTTTCCTTTAAGGGCGGGCGGCAGCTTCAGACTGTCGCGCAATGATCCACCGCTGCCGTAGCGGACGCTCGGCGCCGCGTCCGTTGCGCCCAGCGGCACGCTGATATGCCCTTCTTTACGCAGACGGCGCGCGATGAGCGCCACTTTGCGCTGCGCTTCCATAACCAGCGTACCCGGGAACACTTTCTGCGTCTCGAGCTCTTCCTTAATAATCTCGGCCTTGCCCGGCGAGACGTTATCCATAATCTTCTTGGTGAACGCGCTGGATGTGCCGTGCAGGCTCATCACCAGCGTTTGCAGATCCACTTCGCGCAGTATGGTTTTAAGACCGGCGGCGTCCAATTTTTCCAAGTCCTCGAACAAAAGGGAGCGCTTACGAATTTCATCGGCCACTTCCGGACGCGACTCTTTTAAGCTGTCCACCATGCGCTTCTGTGCGTCCAAATCCAGCGATTCATAAATAGAAATCAAACGATCGGGGCCGCCGACCATATAATCCAAGCGGCGCTTCAAATCCTGTTCAATATCTTCAACCTGTTCCGGCAAAAGCTGTCGCGTTGTGGCCAAATGTTGGGCGATTTCCGTCTGCATCGCCGGCTCGATGCGCATCAGCACGCGGCTGATCCATTCGGACGGCAAATAGCCGAGGACCACCGCGGCTTTCTCCGGGTTTTCACGCGACAGAAGAATGGAGAGATTTCCCAAATTGTCTTCGCGGATGAAGCTGAACGGCAGGGATACTTTGTTCGGGTTTTCCACCTGCAGCATACCGGAGAAATTTGAACCGTTGCCGCCAGCCTGAGGGCCGGGAAGCGCTCCGTAACCGGGGAAGAACGGCATGTACGGCATCTCGCCGCCGCCCATACGCGGATACTGGCCTTCGCTCTCCTGCGGCTTGAGCGTCGGCAGCACTTGGACGAAGCGGTTTAAAAAGCCACGCAGCGGACCGAACATAAAAAGGAAGAACACGCCCACGCAGAAAAGAATCAGCGTCAATAAAATCACAACCCAGTAATTTTTCAGGCTGTTCTGCAGTTGGGCGATGCTCGAATTGTCGATGATCGCGATGGGCGCTTTCTGAAACACCGTGCGCTGCACGTTGATGGTATCGCCGCGCTGCGGGTCCAAGCCCACCATTTGACGGGTGAGCTCGCGCACTTTGTCGACGGTTTCTTCGGAGATATCCTGATCGATGACGAGAGTGACGGAAATCTGGCGAATGAAGCGCTTGAAAAGCGCCGAGTCGGGCTTGAGCGCGCTGGCCAAGTCTTTGGCGCTCAGATTGTTATCGAAACGCTGGCGCTCCGGAACGCCGGGCAGGAAGTAGCCATCGCCGGATTCGACCGGGTTTCCCTTGGCGTCAATTTGCTGTCCGAGCGGCTCGATTTTCACGACCAACACAAACTGGTTCGCCGGGATTATTTTGGACAACGCCTCTTCGACGCGTTTTTGAATATTGGTTTCAAGGTTAAGCCGCTCACTGTCCCAGGAGGACTCAGCGAAAAGCACGGCTGCGCCGACGACGGCGAGCAGCAAGAGGAGCGCGGTTCTTTTAAGGGTTCTTTTCAACACGGGAGGCTCCTTTGCGGCCATACAAAAACTTTCTCAACACTTCGTTGTTCGGATCGAGCTGCAGGGCTTTGGTCCAAACCTGCTGGGCCTTGTTCTGTTCGTTCATGGCGAAATACGCCGAACCGAGACGGGTCAGCGCGAGCACGTTGTTGGGTTCGAGATCAAGAACGTCGGTGCATTCGGAAATGGCGGTTAAGTAGCGGCCTTCGTAAATCGCTTCCAGGGAAAGCTGGAGTTTATGGTCCACCAGATTAATGCCGGTGGCCAAACGCGGCGCTTCGACTTCGGGATGGTTCGATTCCAACAGTTGCTGCAGACGTTCGATTTCACGACGCTCTTTGAAGCGCTCCCCGGCGTACAAGAGCGCGTTCATCGAACGCTTCGGGTCGTTTTCCAAATAGCGGGTGACGGATAAACGGATCAGCTTGGAATCACCGGTCGAACCGGTTTCCGATTCCGTGATCGGCGCTATGCCCTGCAATTTGCGCCGCAGCTCCTTGATTCCGGTGTCGTCCGGCAAAAGACGTTCAGCTTCTTGAAAGGTTTCCATTGAAACGCGGTATTGGCCCTCGCGATATTCGGCGACGCCGCGATCGTAAAGCTGGGTGGCTTCGGTCTGCAGTTCGGCGGAGCGGAGCTGGCGTTGTTTTTCCTGCAGCATCAGTCGCGAGCGTTCGGTTTCCAGCTCCACCATGTTGAGTCCGAGCGGCTGGTAATTGCCGATGAGGCGGTCCAAAGCAATGATGCGGTCCTGCATGCTCATACCATTGCCGACTTGCAGGCGATAAGCGGCAATTTCTTTATCGAGTTCCTCACGGAGAGAGGGCAAAACATTGTCCGCGGAATTCCAGCTCCAGGCGGAAACGGATTGAGGAAGCGCGGCCAAGAGGAAAAACGCGCTTAAAAATAGATATGTTTTTACGTCCCACTTCTTCGACATGAGCCCTCGTCTTGGAAACCTCAAGTGCTCTACTTATTTAAGCCCGAAGTGCCTGTTTTTCAACCTATTTTTTGGATATTCTGCCCGCATGAAAGCGATCATTTTTGAGCAGGCGGGAGGCCCAGAGGTCCTGAAAGTGGCCAATGTGGAGCCGCCCAAGGCCACGGGCAACCAGGTGGTAGTCGAGGTGAAAGCCGCCGCCCTGAACCATGTGGACATTTGGATCCGCATGGGCCTGCCCGCGTATCCGGTTAAGTTGCCCCATACGCTTGGCGCGGACGGCGCGGGGGTGATATCCGATGTGGGCCCCGACGCCGAAGGCGTTTCCGTCGGCGATCGCGTGGTGATTGCTCCGAATATTTTTTGCGGCCAATGCGCGTATTGCAAAAAAGGCCAGGACAACCAGTGCGACAGTTTCGAAATATTGGGCGCCAAACGCCCGGGCACGTACGCCGAAAAAGTTCTGGTTCCGGATCAGAACGTAATCCCCATTCCCGATACGTTGTCGTTTGAAAACGCGGCCGCGTTTCCCCTCGCCTATCTCACCGCCTGGCATCTGCTCGTCGGACGAGCCCAGCTGAAACAAGGGGAACGGGTTTTAATTGTCGGTGCAAGCGGCGGCGTGGCATTGGCCGCGGTACAGATCGCCAAGTACATTGGCGCAACCGTCTACGCGAGCACGAGCAGCCCGGAAAAAAATCCGGCGATCCGCGCCGCGGGCGCCAATGAAATGTACTCGAATCAAACGGTGGACGTGGTGATGGAGCATGTGGGTCCGGCAACCTGGGAAACCAGCATGATGGCCGTCGGTAAATACGGACGGATCGTGACCTGCGGAGATCTATCGGGACCGAAAGTGGAACTGGAACTGCGCAGACTTTTTGGGCGGGATGTGTCTATTCTCGGCGGAAAGATGGGCACGTCGCGGGAATTTCAAGATCTCTCGAAGGCCGTCTTTTCGGGGAAGATAAAACCGATCATCGATAAAACCTTTCCCCTCGACCAAGCGGGCGATGCTCATCGCCGCATGGAAGAGAAAAAACAAACCGGAAAAATAATCCTGACTGTTTAAATGAGGGAGGCGATGTAATCGCCGACTTCGGTGGTGGTCAGCCCCATCTTGCCTGCGGCCAGCGAAGCGATTTTTCCCGACGACAACGCTTTAAACACCGCGTTCTCAATGGACGCGGCCGCTTCGGCCTGGCCGATGTTGTCCATCATCAGCCCGCCCGCGCAGATCGCGGCGAGAGGATTGATCATGTTGCGGCCCGTGTATTTGGGAGCGGAACCGCCGATCGGCTCGAACATGGAAACACCTTCGGGGTTCAAGTTGCCGCCCGCGGCGATGCCCATGCCGCCCTGGATCATGGCGCCCAAGTCGGTGATGATGTCGCCGA
>CAZCJA010000067.1:0-13617 GCA_964499015.1 uncultured Elusimicrobia bacterium | reverse complement strand
AGGGTGCTGCCCGCTGCGCGAGCGGGCGCGGTAGGCTCCCGGCGCGCTGCCGGTGCGCGCGGTGATGAAGCCGCCCGCCTGGATCACGCGGTCGAACGCCGCGCGGTCGACGACCAAGTCTTTTATCACCGGAAACGCCTTTGCGCGCCACGGTTCGATGACGATCGTCGCGCCGTCTTCGAAATGGCGCATGTGCAGCTGGCAGGTGGTGGTGGCGGGCCTTGGCCCATGGGCCCGCCCGTTGATCATGACCCCGCATGCGCCGCAAATCCCTTCACGGCAGTCGTGGTCGAAAGCGACCGGCTCTTCCCCCTTAAGGATCAGCCGTTCGTTTAAAACATCGAGCATTTCCAGAAACGACATGTCGGGCGAAATGTCATCGAGCGGGTACTCGGTCATTTTTCCCGGCGCATCGGCGTTCTTCTGGCGCCAAATTTTAAGCAGAAGCTTCATTATTTATAGCTCCGTTGCTGCAGGTGCAGCGTTTCAAACGTTAACGATTCTTTGTGCAGCGCCTGCGCTTGGTTCTCGCCCTTCCATTCCCAGGCGGCCACGTACGCAAAGTTGTTGTCGTCGCGCAGAGCTTCTCCTTCGGGGGTTTGGCTCTCTTCGCGGAAATGCCCGCCGCAGGACTCTTTGCGTTCCAGCGCGTCGCGGCACAGAAGTTCGCCCAATTCCAAAAAATCGGCTACGCGGCCCGCTTTTTCGAGCGATTGGTTCAGCTCTTCGTTGTCGCCCAGCACGTTCACATTCTTCCAAAACTCCTCGCGCAGCGCCGGAATTTTTTTGAGCGCTTCTTTCAGGCCCTGTTCGTTACGCGCCATGCCGCATTTGTCCCACATGATGTGGCCGAGTTCCCGATGGAAGGAATCCACGGTGCGTTTGCCCCGGATCGATAAAAGTTTCTTGGTGCGTTCTTGTACGTCCGTCATGACGTTCATCGCCTGCGCGTGGGAGGCGTCGACGTTGCCGAGCTTGGTTTTGGCCAAGTAATCGCCGACCGTGTACGGCAGGACGAAATAGCCGTCGGCCAGGCCCTGCATAAGCGCGCTCGCGCCCAACCGGTTGGCGCCGTGGTCGGAAAAATTGGCTTCACCCGCGACGAACAATCCCTCAATCGTGCTCATCAAATTATAGTCGACCCACAGGCCGCCCATCGTGTAGTGGATCGCCGGATAAATGCGCATCGGCACCTTGTACGGATTCTCGCCGGTGATGCACTCGTACATGTCGAAAAGATTGCCATATTCGCTTTTGACCTTTTCCAGGCCAATACGGTTGATCGCTTCTTTGAAATCCAAATAGACGCCTTGTCCGCCTGGGCCGACGCCGCGGCCTTCGTCGCAGACGTTTTTCGCGGCGCGCGAGGCGACGTCGCGGGGCACCAGATTTCCGTACGTCGGATATTTTCGTTCCAAATAATAATCGCGCTCACTTTCGGGAATGTCATTGGGTGCACGGTTGTCGCCTTTTTTTAGCGGCACCCAAATGCGGCCGTCGTTGCGCAGGGACTCGCTCATCAACGTCAACTTCGACTGGTGATCACCCGAAACCGGTATGCATGTCGGATGAATTTGCGTGAAGCAGGGGTTCGCAAAAAGCGCACCGCGGCGGTGCGCCCGCCAGATTGCGGTGGTGTTGCAGCCTTTGGCGTTGGTGGATAAATAGAAAACGTTGCCGTAGCCGCCGGTGGCGAGAATGACGGCGTCGCCCATATGCGCTTCAATTTTCCCGGTGACCATGTTGCGCGTGACGATGCCGCGCGCTTTTCCGTCGATCACGATCAAGTCGAGCATTTCCGTCCGCGCGTGCATCGTGACTTTGCCGGTCTTGATCTGTCGTGACAAGGCCTGATAGGCGCCCAAAAGCAGTTGCTGTCCGGTTTGGCCGCGGGCGTAAAACGTGCGCGACACCAGCGTTCCACCGAAGGAGCGGTTGGCCAGGTAGCCGCCGTACTCACGGGCGAACGGCACGCCCTGCGCCGCGCATTGGTCGATAATGTTTGCGCTGATCTCGGCCAGGCGGTGCACGTTGGTTTCGCGGGCGCGATAATCGCCGCCTTTGATGGTGTCATAAAAAAGCCGGTACACGCTGTCCCCGTCGTTCTGATAATTTTTGGCCGCGTTGATGCCGCCTTGAGCGGCGATTGAATGGGCGCGGCGCGGGCTGTCCTGGTAGCAGAAGGCTTTCACGTTGTAGCCCATTTCCGCGAGGGAAGCGGCTCCGGCGGAGCCGGCCAGGCCGGTGCCGACCATGATGATCGTGTATTTCCGTTTGTTGGCCGGGTTGACCAGCTTGAGGTCGCCCTTGTGGCGTTCCCACGCGGTGTCGAGCGGTCCCGCCGGCGCTTTGGATTTAAGATCGATCGCCATTATTTAATCACTCCGAGAAAAATCGCCGCGGGGATCGAAACATAACCGATGGCGATGCCGTATCCGGCGATCGTGGCCAGGGTGCGCCGCGCCGCGTTGTATTTGGGATGGTTCAACCCCAGCGTTTGGAACATGCTCCACACGCCGTGGTACAAATGAAAACCGAGCGCAACGTTGGCCACGATGTAGAAAAGCGCAACGTACCAGATGGACAGGCCGCTGATGAGATTCTGGTAGACGTCATGGCGGTCAAAGCTGGGGTGGACGGTGCCGGTGGTCAGATGCAGCAAGTGGTAGATGATGTAGAAAAAAACCACCAGACCGCCCCAGATCATCGTGCGCGAGGCGATGGAGCTGCGGCTGGGATCAAACGATTGGTAGCCGATGGGGCGCGCCTCGCGGTTTAAACGCGTCAGCTGGATCGTGAATAGCACATGCAGAACGACGGCGATAATCAAAACAATGCGGGCCGCCCAAAGGGCCTTGGGAATGCTGTGCAGGTACGCGGCATACGCATTGAGCACATCAGCTCCGAGAAAAACCTGGAGATTGCCGACTAAATGGCCGGCCACAAAGCCGAGCAGGATGGCGCCGGTAAGCGCCACCGCAATTTTTTTACCGATGGTGGATGAGGGAATCATTTGATGTCCGCGAGCACCTGGTCGATATGGCCGGTCACGCTAACCTTTGGGTAAATTTTGGCGATTTTCCCATCCGCGCCGATCACGAAGGTGGTGCGCTCGATGCCCATGTATTTTTTCCCATACATGCTTTTTTCTTTCCAGACGCCGTAGGCTTGGATGGTTTTTTTATCGGGATCCGAAAGCAATGGAAACGGCAGGCTGAATTTTTTCTTGAACTTCACGTGGGCGTCGACCGAATCGGCGCTCACGCCGAGGATCACCGCGTTTTTCTTTTTAAAAACCTTTTGATTATCGCGAAAATCGCAGGCTTCCTTGGTGCAGCCGGGGGTGTCGTCTTTTGGATAAAAATAGAGAACGACGTTCTGGCCTTTAAAATCATCCAGAGAAACGGTTTTTCCGCCGTCGTCCTGCAGGGTAAAGTTGGGGGCTTTTGCGCCTTCGCTCAGCATAACGCTCCTAATTTATAAATGAAACGCCTTGTGCCGCAATTCATCCGGGCACTTGGACATCGCCGCTTTGTCCAGCAGCCACGTGACCTCGCCTTCGTACGTCGCCACCAATTGCGCCGGGTAGCGTGTCTTTGGCATGTCTTCCCGTAAAATTTCCTTGATCACGCCTGCCTTGGAGTCGCCGGACACCAAAAAAAGAACGCGCCGCGCGTTGTTGATCACGGGCAAGGTCAGCGTGATGCGGTTGGAGGATAGTTTTTCGACGCGGTTGGCGACCACCCATTTTTCGGTTTCTTTGAGCGCGTCCGTGTTTGGAAAAAGCGAGGCGATGTGCCCGTCGTCGCCCACGCCGAGCAGGAGCAGATCGATCTTGGGGAAATAACCTTTGAATAGCGCTTTTAAGCTCTGTTCGTAGGCTCTCGCCCCCTCCGTCGCGGGGGTCATTTCGCCGGCCATGCGGTAAATATTTTTTTCCGGCAGGGGCACTTTGGACAGAAAAGCCTCTTTGGCCATTTTGTAGTTGCTTTGGTCATCGGTCGGCGGCACGCAGCGCTCGTCGCCGAAGAGCACGATGGTGTTGCCCCAATCGATACGTTCCTTGTAATACGGCTCGCTGAGCAGTTCATACAGTCTTTTCGGCGTGCTGCCGCCGGTCAAGCACAACACGAACTTGCCGTGGTCGCGGTACGCCGCCGCGGCCGCTTCCAAAACAAGCTGCGCGCCGTGCTTGGCGAGGCCCGCGGCGTCGCGGGCCAGGATCATTTTCGTTTCGGGCGCGCTCAATTGGAAAGGACGGTCTTCAGCGCGTCCTGGAATTTTTTAAAGCCCGCGGCGATGCTGTGAAAATGAATGTGCACCGCCCGGCGGTTCTTGTTTTTCAACGCTTGCCAGTCGCCGCGCGCCTGCGCTTCTTTGAGCACGCTGAACTGAAACGTTTCGCCCGGAATGGGCGCGTCTTTTTTGTCGTCGGCGGTGATTGAAACAAAAACGCCCGAGTTGTCGCCGCCTTTGTGCAGTTGGCCCGTCGAGTGCAGGAAGCGCGGACCGAAGCCGACCGTGGTGGCCACCTTCTTCGCTTTCAGAATTTCGGCGCGCACGGCCTGAAGGAGCGCGTTGTTTTCGCCGTTGCGTTCGATATAGGCCAGGATCGCCACGTAGTCACGCGCATGAATTTGGCTCATGATGTAATGGATCACTTCGTTTAAGTTCGCGGCCTGAGCGTGGCCGTTGGTCGTGTAAATTTCCAGGGCCTCGTCTTTGTACCAGGGAACGTCGTGCGGGAACGAGCCGCGCGATTTATAATCGTTCAACAGGGATTTGGTGGCGTCCTTGGCTTCCTGGACGTTCGGCTGGTCAAACGGATCGATGCCGAGTACCGCGCCCGCGATCGCCGTGGCGATTTCCCAGCGGAAGAATTCCGCGGTGATGTCATATCTATCTTTCAGAATAATTTCGATGACCGGATGGCCGGCTTTTTTTAACGCCGCCCATTTTTTGGCAAACGCGGCGTCGGTGGAGGCTTTGGTGCGTACCCAAACGAAAACCCGGTCGTCGCCGTAGGTTTCCGGCGACTGGATCGGTTCGGACTCAATGGGGAGAATGCCCATGCCTTCTTTGCCGGTGCTTTCGGCGATCAGCTGTTCCACCCACGTCGCGAACGAGGCGATGTCTTTGGACAAGAAGAACGTCACTTTGTTGCGGCCCTCTTTGGCGAGCGTGCCCAATGCGGCGCCCAATTGCGCGCCGGGATTTTTATTGACCGGCGTGAAAGCGGAGCAGGCGTCGGCCATGCCGATCGCGCGTTCAAGCAATTTTTCCACGTCGATGCCCATGAGCGCGGCGGGCAGCATGCCGAAGAACGACAGCGCCGAGTAACGGCCGCCGATGTCGGACGGATTCAAGACGATGTGGCGGAAATTTTTGTCTTTGGCCAGGTTTTCCATCATCGTTCCCGGATCGGTGATCGCGATGAAATTTTCCCCCGCTTTATTGCCTTTCTTCTGCTTCACTTGGTCGTAGAAGTAGGCGAGGAACGCATTGGGTTCGGTGGTGGAGCCGGATTTGCTGGCGACCACGTACAGCGTTTTTTCCGGTTTTGAACGCGACGCGCGCTCCAGCACCGAGGCCGGCTCTGTCGAATCGAGAATCGCCATGTCGGGGTAGCCGGCTTTTTTACCGAAGGTGATACGCAGCACTTCGGGGCAGAGGCTGGAGCCGCCCATGCCGAGAATCAGCGCGTGGGTGAACTTGGCCTTCTTCACATCGGCCACAATCTCGTTCACTTTTTTCATGCGGCTTTGCACGGTGCGCATCACGGTGAGCCACCCGAGCGAGTTCTTGATGATTTTCTGGTGCGCTTCGTCGGTTTTCCAGAGCGCAGCGTCTTTTTTCCAGAGTTTCTCCAGCCATTTTTCGCTGTCGATTTTCGTTATGGTTTCTTTGACGTCGCTCGCGTACGAGCTGAGCGAAAACGACATGCTCTTGTCGTGGCCGCCGACGAGCAATTCACGCTTGGAGCCGACGCCCTGCAAAAGCGCGCTGAACGATTCTTCAAATTGCTTCACGCCTTGTTCCTGCAGCGCGGTGGTGATGCCGTCCAAGTCGATGCCGATTTTATTGAGCGCGGCCAGGTCTTCGCGCGCCTGCCACAGGCCCGTGAGGAGCTTGGATTCTGTTCTTCCATGGTCGCGGAACGCGTCGATGGTCGCGGGCGGCATGGTGTTCACCGTCTGCGGGCCGACCAGTTCGTCGATGTAATAAACGTCGGAAAGGCGCTTGTCTTTGGTGCCGGTGCTGGCCCAGAGCACGCGCTGGACCTGCGCGCCTTTGGCGGCGAGTTTCTTGAAACGGTCCGATTGGAACGCCTCTTCAAAGTGCGCGTAGGCAAGCTTGGCGTTGGCAATCGCCGCTTTGTGCAGGAGGCGTTCCGCCTCCTCGGCGTTGTTGCCCTTCGCGATCATCTCGTCCAATTTTTTATCGATGGACGAATCCACGCGGCTGACGAAGAAGCTGGCGACGGAAGCGAGGCTCTTAATCGGCAGACCGCGCTTCACGCGGCGCTCGAGGGCTTTGAGATAGGCTTCGACGACCTGTTTGTAGTTGTCGACGGAGAAAAGAAGGGTGATGTTGATGTTCACGCCGGCCGCGAGCGCTTCTTCGATCGCGGGGATGCCGGCCGCCGTACCGGGAATTTTGATCATCAAATTGGGCTTGCCCACTTTTTTGAACAAACGTTTCGCTTCGTTGAGCGTGGAATCGGTGTCGTTGGCGAGCGCGGGGCTCACTTCGAGGCTGACGAAACCGTCGGTGCCTTTGCTCTCTTTGTAAACGTTCGCGAATGCGTCGCAGGCGGCTTTGATGTCTTGAATCGCGAGTTCTTCAAAAATTTCGTACGGGTTTTTCCCTTTGGCCGCTTCTTTTTTCAGTTGGGCGTCGTAGTCATGGCCGGCCGCGATGGCTTTTTCAAAAATGGTCGGGTTGGAGGTCATGCCGCGCAGGCCGTCCTCGTTGATCATTTTTTTCAGCTCACCTTTTTTGATGAGTTCGCGGCTGATGAAATCAAGCCAGAAGCTCTGGCCTTTGCTGTGCAGTTCCTGTAATGCGTTCATGGTGAGGCTCCTAAGCGGGTATTAATTTTTTAAAACGGCGTTTGCCTACTTTCAATACGGTGGGCGACGTGATTTGTATCTTCGCCCCAAATTCAATTTTTTTTCCGTCGAGCTGGACGCCGCCCTGCTCAACGAGCCGGCGCGCCTCATTTTTAGAGGCCGCCAGGCCGGCGTCCATGAGAAGTTCGATCACATCCACTCCGTTTTTCTTCATCTGAAAATCCTCGACGTCGTCCGGCACTTCTTTTTTTGAAAAAACCTTTTCAAAATTTTCACGCGCCGCTGCGCCCGCACCGGCGCCGTGGAAACGGTCCGTCAAAAAGGCCGCGAGGCCTTTCTTGGCTTCCATGGGGTGAAGTTTTTTCTTTTCGACGACGTTTTCTTCCGTCAACAGTTCATAGTACTTCCACATGGTCTCGTCGGAAATCGACATGATTTTGGAAAACATATCGTTGGGCGCGTCTTTGACGCCGATGTGGTTGTTGTACGACTTGGACATTTTGCGCACGCCGTCCAGACCTTCCAGAAGCGGCATGGTCAGCACCACCTGCGGTTCCTGGCCCGCTTTTTTCTGCATGTCGCGGCCCATTAATAAGTTGAACAGCTGATCGTTGCCGCCAAGTTCCACGTCGGATTTGACGGCGACGGAATCGTACCCTTGAAACAGCGGATACATCAACTCGAGAAGAGAAATGGGCTGGCCCGCTTTTTTGCGCTCGGTAAAATCTTCCCGTTCCATTAGTTGCTGCACCGTGTGCGCGCGCAGCAGCGTGCGCGGAAGAAAATCGGGGCTCTTTTTATCAAACAGAGGCAAAAGCCACTCGCTGTTGCGGCGAATCTCGGTTTTTTTGGGATCCAGTATCTTAAATACTTGATCTTCATATGTTTTCGTATGTGCATTGATGTCGTCCTCAGATAGCGGCGGGCGCGTGGAGTCACGGCCGGAGGGGTCGCCGATGGCGGCGGTAAAGTCGCCGATAATAAAAACGACGGTGTGGCCCAGTTCCTGGAAGACGCGCAGTTTGGAAAGAACGACGGTGTGACCCAAATGGATGTCGGGCGCGGTCGGATCGACGCCGAGCTTGATGCGCAGCGGCTTTCCTTTCGCGAGCTTCTTTTTTAATTCGTCCTCGGACACCACGTTGGTGGCGCCGCGAAGAATGCGTGATAGGGCTTGGGTTGTATCGGCCATGGGATCTCCAGACGGAGGAGCCGATTATAGTTGTTTTATCTTAGATTTAAGCGGGGCGTTGCTGGGCTTCTTTCACGAAGAGAGGCAAACTGCCGCGCTGTTTTCCGTCCATGGTGAGATCGACGGAGTAGCGGCCGAATTTCTCGAATTTGATATCGCGGAAGTTGCCGACCAGATTGATCACCACCGATTGTTCGGCCTGTTGGATTTGCACCGCGAGATTCCCATCGATGGGTTTGACGAGAATGGATTTGCCGTCCTCGTTGATGATGTTGAGGCGAAATGGATGGTTGGCCGATTCGCTTTTGTTGAAGCGCAGGCGAACAGCCACGGAAAATTGCGGGTGAACCACCGGCGCGGTGCGCGCCATAATCGCGTCGAACGCGCCGAGCACGTTCAACTTTCCGAGCTGGTCGGTGGCGGCATCGCAAACGAGGAAGGCTTCAACGTCCATGACGGTACGATATCAAATTAACCCTTGAGCGCCTTTTCAATGCGCCGGTCGGGCACAAGCCACATCGAGGCGACAAACACATAGATTCCCATCGCGAACCATTCGTGCAAAAAGGCCAGAGGTAAAGCTATTACATAGCCGAGAAGAGATAGTTTCCCTTTAAAATCCTTGCCCAGCGCATGCGCGATCGTGGACTCGCGGCCGTGCAATTTAACCAATACGGCCGTCAGGATCGTGTAGGCGACGGCGCACATCAGCAGCACGAAGCCATACAGCGCCGCCGTCAGCGAGGCAAAATGGTTTTCGCCCATCCAGCCGGTGACGAAGGGAATCAGCGACAACCAGAAAAGCAGGTGCAGGTTCGCCCAGAGTACCGCGCCATTGACCTCTTTAACCGCATGGCAGAGATGGTGGTGGTTGTTCCAATAAATGCCGACGAAGATAAAGCTGAGCACATAACTCAAGAAAACCGGGAGGAGCGGCCGCAGCGCGGCGAGCGATGTGCTGTGCGGCACCTTCATCTCGAGCACCATAATGGTGATGATGATCGCGATGACGCCGTCGCTGAACGCCTCGAGCCGGCCTTTGGTCATTTATTTTCCAATGTAGGCGTCGGCTTCGATCTCGACGAGGATTTCCGGCGAGATGAGCGCGGCCACCTGCACCATCGCCGTTGCCGGGCGGATTTCGCCGAAGAACTCGCCATGGGCCTTGCCGATTTTTTCCCACTCTTTCAAATTGACCGCGTAGATGCGGGTGCGCACCACGTCTTTCATCGACGCGCCGGCTTTTTGCAGCGCGGCCTCGATGTTTTTGAGCGTTTGCTTGGTCTGCGCGGCCACATCGTTTGGGGCCACGTTTCCCTTTTCATCGCCGCCGGTCGTGCCGGAGACGTGAATGTAATTGCCGACTTTGACGGAACGGGAGTAGCCGATGATCGGCTCCCATTTGGAACCGGATGAGAAGTTTTCGCGTGACATGTGAGCTCCTTATATATGAAGTGTGTTAATTGTAGCTAAAGACTCCGCCAGATAAGCACCAGCGCGCTCACGGCCGAAAGAACGAGAACCGCGGGCCGTGTCCGGCCTTTGTCGAAATACCGCGCCAGCCGTGGGGCGGCAAAATAGCCGAGCAGAAATCCTGGGACCATGACCGTGCCATAAACAAGTTCTTGCCGGCCGAAGCGGCCGGCAAAAAAGAGCAGCGCCACCATGGCGACCGAAGAACAAAAATAAAGAAACGCGAGCGTCGCGCGTAAACGCGGGCCGTCAAAATGCTGATACAGGAGGGCCAGAATAGGCGCGCCAATGCCCGCGGACGTTCCGCAAAACCCGGAGAGTGCGCCGGCGCCAAGGCAGCCGGCCGTCGTAAACGGCATACGCGGCGCGATCACACTGATCACGACCATGGCGATAATCAACACGCCGAAAACAAGGCCCAGTGTTTTTAGCGGCAAGCCGGCCATGAGAAACGCGGCCACCACGCTGCCCCCCAGCACGCCGCTCAAAACGGGCAATAGATGTTTGCGTTCAATATCGCGCCGCCCGGCCCACGCCATGGCCGCGGAGAGGGCGAGACTGCCGAATAAATACGGGCCCGGAACAAATTGAATGCTGATAAATGTAAGCAGAGGAATGACGATCAGGCCCGCGCCCAGACCGGTGGCCGCCTGCAAGACGGAACCAAGCGCGACAAACGCGATCGCCAGGAGAAAGTGCAGAGGCGTCACGTGACTTATTTCTTTTTAAACAAGATGTGTGTCGCGTTGGGCGTCGGCACGTGTTCCGCGACTTCGTAGCCGAGCGCCGGCATATCGATGCCGTTAAACAAGCGTTCCCCTGAGCCCAAAATGATCGAGGAGATGGCGATGTGCATCTCATCGATCAAGCGTTCGCGCAAATACTGTTGAATGGTCGCCGTTCCGCCGCCCACGCGCACATCTTTGCCGCCGGCCGCTTCCCGGGCTTGGCGCAGCGCTTCGTGAATGCCGCCGGTGACGAAATGAAATGTGGTGCCGCCGTCCATCTTGATGGGGTCGCGCGCGTGATGGGTGAGAATAAAAACCGGCACATGATACGGCGGGTTATCGCCCCACCAGCCTTTCCATTTGCTGTCCGTCCACGGCCCGCGCTCCGGCGTGAACATGTTGCGGCCGATGATCCACGCGCCGATGTTCTCGAAGCCGCGCGCCGCAAAATCATTGTCGACGCCGGTCGTTCCTTTATTATTGCCAAACCTTTTTTGGAACGCCTCCGTCGGGAACATCCACTTATGATTGTTAATCCCGCCGATTCCCTGCGGATTTTTCAAGCTCTGTTCCGGTCCCGCGCCATAGCCGTCGATGGAAATGGAAAAACACGCCACGCGCACTTTGCTCATATTAATTTTATGCCGATCCACAGGGCGATCACGCCGCAGGCGACGCTTATAACGATGTTGGCCAGTGCAATCAGCGGTAAATTCCTCTGAAACAACGTAACCGTTTCGAGTCCAAACGCCGAAAAGGTGGTGAAGCCGCCGAGAAGTCCCGTGAATAAAAGAAGTCGAACGTTTGGGCTAAAGGCATCGTGCTTTTCCACCAGGCCCGCGAGAAGCCCCGCAATCAGACACCCCAAAACATTGACGATTAACGTGCTCAAGGGAAAACGCCAGCCTTCACTGTGATGAAGGACGAATCCGCCCAATTTGTAACGGGCGATCGCGCCGATGGCTCCGCCCAATCCGACCAACAAGAGTCCGTTCATTAAATTTTCCTTGAATCGTAGGCCCAGTGCAGCAGAGCCTGACGCTGGCGCGGGCGGCAATTGATTTCGCCGGGCGCACAATTTTTCTTGAGCTGTGCGATGTGCCGGCGAATCGCTTTCCACCGGCCGATCTGCCGCTCGTCATCCAGGGTGCGGCGGCCCATGTAATAACGGCAGTACCATTGAAACCAGCCGCGCGGATCCTGCGGATGAATCCAGCCGTTCTTGACCCACGCAGAGAGCGGCTGCGAGGCGTCAATTTTAAAGTAATTCAACTGCGGATTTTTAACCTTCGACAATTTTGCGCCGGTGAACCAGTCCCTGGGAAATTCTTTTTTGCAGTCGGTCATGTATTTTCCGCCGAAGATTCCGAGGCGCAGCATTTGCTTAGGCGTGAGCTGTGGTTTAAACTCCGGGTCAAAATTTTTTCCAACCGGCTCTTTGAGCGCGTAGGAATAACCGCGCTGCATTAAATCGCTAACAACGATACGCTTATGCATTGTCTCTAACGTAGCGCCTCCAATAACGAAACAAACTGATCGATCGTTATTTTTTCGGCGCGCGCCTGTTCGTTAATGCCCAATTTTTTCAAAACGCCGCCGACTTTTTCTTTGGATAAACCCAATCCATGCGATAGCGAATTCAAGATCGTTTTTCGGCGCTGTTGGAACGCCGCTTGGATCACTTTTTGCGTTCCTTCAACATCATCAGTCAGAGGTTTCTCGCGGCGGATGAGCCGCACCACGGTCGATTTCACGCGCGGCGGCGGTTTGAAGGAGGTTTCGGACAAGTCGAACACTCGCTCCATGCGCGAGGTTAAGTTCATGCCGACCGTGAGCGCGCTGTATTCGGGCGTGCCGACGCTGGCCACCAGGCGGTCCCCCACTTCTTTCTGAATCATGAAATAGGCTTCTGTCCAGCCGGTCCAAGCAGACACTTTGCGGAAAATCATCGAGGTCAGATTGTAAGGAAGGTTGCCGATGATCTTAGTGGCCTTTAGTTTGTTGAAGTCCACGTCCAAAACATCGCTATGGATTAGGTTGAAATTGGGGTTGGCGCCGAATTTTTTTGTGAGCACGGCGATTAATGGATCGTCGATTTCAATGGCGGTGAGTTTAATGGGTTTTTTCATCATGAGCGCGGTGAGCGCGCCTTTGCCCGGGCCGATTTCCAGCACATGGTCGCCTTCGGCCAAGTTCATCGAGTCCACGATGCGCTGGGCGGCGTGGGTGTTGATGAGAAAATGTTGGGCGAACCGCGCGGCCATTAAAGATGCCGGCGCAGAAGTTCGAGCGCCATCACCGCGGAGCGTTGGCGGATCAGCGCGCGGTCGCCGTGAAAATGGAAATGCTCGACCACCGTGTGGCGTGGCGTGGCGCAGCCGATGAACACAAGCCCCACCGGTTTTTCCAGCGTCCCGCCGCCCGGCCCGGCGACGCCGGTGACGGACAGCGCGTAGTCGACATTGGACAGGATGCGCAGGTTGCGCGCCATGTCGCGTGCGACTTCGGCCGACACGGCGCCGAAGCGCTGCAGCGTGTTCGCGCGGATGTTCAACTGCTTCATTTTGCTGCGGTTGGAATAGGTGGTGAGGCCTTCGATGAAATAGGTGGAGGCGCCCGCCTCGTCCGTGATCATTTTGCTGATGAGCCCGCCGGTGCATGACTCGGCGACGGCCAGCGTTTTGTGGCGGCCCTGGAACCAGCGCCCGATCACGTTCGGCAATGTTTCGTTGTCCCGGCCATAAAAACGATTTCTGAACACGGCCAGGAATTTCTTCTCCAGTTTGTCGGAGGCCTCCTGGACCTGGTCCCAATCTTCGCCGTCGACCGCGAATTTAACGGTGACCACGGAGTGCGACGCGAGGATTCCGTGCGTGACCCGGCAGTTGCCGATGCGCGGCGTGCTTTTCACCAGCGGCCGCACCTCTTGGTCGAGCGCGGACTCAGGGATGCCGACGAAATGGTACTGCTTCTGCACCAAGTGGCGGATTGGAAAGGCGGAGGTAATTTGGCCGAGGACAAACGTGTCGAGCATCGGCTTCATTTCGCGGCCCGGCCCCGGCAGAAGAAATAAAAGCTTCCCGCCGGCCTGAAAAAATTGGCCCGGCGCGGTTCCGTTGGGATTGGCGATCACGGAGGCGTCCTTCAATAC
>CAZCJA010000066.1:0-13946 GCA_964499015.1 uncultured Elusimicrobia bacterium | reverse complement strand
TGCAGGTAAATTCTCAAACGGCCAATTCTGCGCCGTTCGTCAACGCGGGGCTCAACAAAACGGTGGTTCTGCCGGCGCAGGCGGTGATTGACGCCACTGTGTACGACGATGGCCTGCCCAACCCGCCCGCCGCGCTAACGTACACCTGGATCAAGCGGTCGGGCCCGGGGACTGCGACCTTTAGCGCGCCAAATGCGGCTGATACCAGCGTCACCTTCTCGGTGGCGGGTCTCTACAATTTGCGCCTGACCGTTTCCGACGGATCTCTCACACGCTACGATGAGGTCAGTATCACCGTGAAAGACCCCAACGGCGCGCCGGTTGTCGACGCGGGCCCCGATTTATCCATCACGCTGCCGGTCAAAACAATTTCGATCGACGCGACCGTCACCGACGACGGTTTGCCGAACCCGCCCGGCGTCGTGAGCACGTCGTGGACGAAAAAATCAGGACCCGGTCCGGTGCAGTTCGCGCCGTCCACGGCCGTGGACACCACGGTGACCTTCATGAATCCTGGAACCTACGAACTCCAATTGACCGCCACGGACAGCGCAGAGATGACCTACGACACCATTGTCATCACTGTGAACACGCCCGAAGGAATCGCATTAAACATGGGGCAAGACATGACCATTCCTATTATCGCGCAGGAACAAGGGCTGTCGTTTGCCGAAGCGGCGCTGCAAGTGAGCGTGCAAGGACCGGCGGAAAGCTATCAATGGGCGGTATCCGCCTGTGAAGGAGCTTGCGGCGAAGTCTCGTTCAACAACGTTAATGCACCCGAGACGGCGGTGCGCTTCAAGACGGCGGGCTTGTACACGTTGTCGCTGACGGCCTCGAATTCATTCGAGAGCGTGACCGCTTACGTTAAGGTGAACGTCGATCCGTCCGACACCATGGGCGGCGGCATCAATGTTCCGCAGCCGGAGAAAATTCTCGAACCGACCGAAATCGTTAAAAACCCGATGTTCAAACCTCTGCGCGGGGAAGTAAGCGTACTCAAATTCACCACGCACGCGGCGGGAACGGTACGCATCATGATCTACGACGCACTCGGCCACGAAGTGAAGACGCTATTGGACGCCCACAAAGAAGCCGGAGCGCACACCATTGAGTGGAATGGCCGGGATAACGGCGGGTCCATCGTTACGGCGGGGGTTTATCACGTGGTGACGAGCGTCGGTTCCGCTTCGAAGAAAACAAAAATTATTGTCGTTAAATAGCCCGCCTCGCACTCTCACTTAAAATTAACCGATAAATTTGTACAATCGCCGCCCTGATTTCGCGCGGTTAGCTCAGCTGGTTAGAGTACCTCCTTGACATGGAGGGGGTCATAGGTTCGAATCCTATACCGCGCATTCGTTTTCGCCAAATGACGGCTACAACGTAACTAGCCCATAACCTGCGAAACGAATGTCACGTCGAAGTGTTGTTTACGTAGACGGACTTTCAATAAAAATGACCGCCCAAACAGACAATAAAGAAGAGTACATGCACAAACTTCGCCACTCGGCCGCGCACCTGCTCGCCGAGGCGGTTAAAGAATTATTTCCCGAAACGAAACTCACCATCGGCCCGCCCACCGACGACGGCTTCTACTACGACTTCGACAGCCCGCACCGCTTTACCACCGAAGATTTGAACGTCATCGAAAACCGCATGAAGCGCAACCTGAAGCAGAACCGCGAATTCAAGGGCGTCGAGAAATCCCGCGAGGAAGCGCGCAAATATTGGGAGGAGAAAGGGGAGAAATACAAAGTCGAAATCATCGACGATCTTCCGGCCGACGCCAAAATCACGTTCTACAGCCACGGTGATTTTACCGACTTGTGCAAAGGCGGCCATCTGGACGCCACCAAAGACATCAAACACTTTAAGCTGACGAAAGTCGCGGGCGCGTATTGGCGCGGCGACGAGAAGCGCGAAATGCTGCAGCGCATCTACGGAACCATTTGGACCTCCGACGAAGAGCTCAAAGAATATTTGAACCGCATCGAAGAAGCCAAGAAGCGCGACCACCGCGAACTCGGCCCGCGTCTTGGTTTGTTCTCAATTCACCCCGACCAAATCGGCAGCGGACTGATCCTGTGGCATCCCAAAGGGGCGCTCGTGCGCCACATCATCGAAAACTATTTGAAGGACCTGCATTTAAGCCGCGGCTACCAGATGGCGCTCTCGCCGCACGTCGGCATGGCGAACCTGTGGGAAACCAGCGGACATTTGGGTTATTACGCGGAAAACATGTTCCCGGAAATGAAATTGGAAGAGCAGGGCTACTACGTGAAACCGATGACCTGCCCGTTCCACATCACCCTTTATAAATCCGACCTGCACAGCTACCGCGAACTCCCGCTGCGCATATACGAGCACGGCACTGTTTATCGTTATGAGCGAAGCGGCGTTTTGCACGGAACCTTGCGCGTGCGCGGCTTCACGCAGGACGATTCGCACATTTTCTGCCAGTTCGAGCAGCTGCAGTCCGAAATCAGCGGGATTCTCAAGCTGACCAAACAAGTATTGAACACTTTCGGTTTTACCGATTACGAACTGAAGCTTTCGACGCGTCCGGCGAAATTCGTCGGCCAGCCGGAACGCTGGGACAAAGCCGAGGAAATTTTAGCGGCCGCCATGAAAGAAGCCGGCTTCGACTTCGAAGTCGATAAAGGCGAAGGCACGTTCTATGGACCAAAAATCGATTTGAAGATCAAAGACTCGATCGGCCGCAAATGGCAGTGCTCGACCATTCAGGTCGATTTCAACCTGCCCGAACGCTTCAAGGCCACCTACCGCAACGATGAAGGAAAAGACGTGCCGGTCGTGATGGTCCACCGGGCGATCCTCGGCTCGCTTGAACGCTTCTTCGGTATTTTGGTCGAACATTACGCCGGCGCGTTCCCGCTGTGGCTCGCGCCGGTCCAAGTGGCGATCCTGCCGATTTCGGAAAAGCAAAACGATTTCGCCAAGACGGTGCTGGAAACCCTTCAGCAAGCCGGCATCCGCGCCGAACTGCATGAGCAGAACGATAAAATCGGCGCGAAAATACGCAACGCAACGCTGATGAAGATCCCGTACATGTTGGTCGTGGGCGATCGCGAGAAAGAAGCGGGCCAGGTGGCGGTTCGGACGCTTAAAGGGGAAGACAAAGGGGTTCAGTCCGTCGAAAACCTCGTCTCCGCGCTGCAAAAGGAAATTTCGAGCAAGAGTTGACAGTGGGGGGCTCCCCTTGTTACTATCCTGCCCGTGCAAAGGATGGCTCATTTGGCCATCCTTTTTTAATTCAGGAGGAACATAAACATCAGCAAGCCGCCCATCGCCAGAACTAATCAGCAAATTCGCGCCCCAGAAGTCCGTTTAATTGATCAAAACGGCCAGATGCTAGGATTAAAATCCATCCGCGAAGCGTTAATGCTCGCCGATAACGCCGGCTTCGATTTAATCGAAATTGCTCCCGAGGCGGTGCCTCCTGTCTGCAAAATAGGCAGTTTCTCGAAATTCCTGTACGAGAAAGAGAAAAAACGCAAAGAAGCGCGCAAAAGCAAGGCCGCGGGCCAAGTTAAAGAAATCCGCATGCGGCCCAAGATCGGCGAACACGATTTCAACTTCAAGGTGAACAACATCGTGAAGTTTCTGAAGGAAAGAAACAAAGTCCGCGTCAGCTTCGTCTTTTTCGGACGCGAGATGGAACACAAGGAAGTGGCCCACAAAATGCTGGAGAAGATCCAGCAAATGATCGCCGGAGTGGGGACCATTGAAAGCAAGCCGCAAATGTACGGCAACCGGTTGATCTCAATACTCGTGCCAGGAAAATAAAGGAATAATTTATGCCCAAGTTAAAATCGCACAGCGGCGCCAAAAAGCGCTTTAAAATCACCGCCCGCGGAAAAGTGAAATACAAACGCGCCGGCGCCCGCCACTTGCTGCAAGGCATGTCGGCCAGCCGCAGCCGTTTCCTCCGCAAGAAAGCGACTCTGAACAACAGAGACGCACGAGTCATCAAACATCTTTTGCCGTACGGATAAAGGAGCCTTTCAATGCGCGTTCGCAGCGTCATATACACCCGTCAACGTAAGAAAAAACACTATCGCCGCGCCAAAGGCGCCTACGCCACAAAGAAGAACCGCTGGCGTTTCGTCAAACAACAGGAAAAGAAGAATTTAACGTATGCCTATGTCGGCCGCAAAGACAAGAAAGGCAATTTCCGCACGTTGTGGATCATGCGCATCAACGCCGCCGCCCGTGAATTGGGCGGAATCAGCTATTCGCAGATGATGAACGGCCTGAAGAAAGCCAACGTGACCTTGGACCGGAAGATCTTGGCCGACATGGCCGTGAACGATCCGCAAGGTTTCACGGATTTGGCCGCGCTCGCGAAGAAGTCCGCGCCTAAAAAGTCCGTAGCGGCTTAAATACCCTGCCGGCGGTGGAGACGTCGCCTATGGATTTACAAAGCATCGAACGCGAAGCTCTCGCCGAGCTTGACCGCGCCGCTTCCATCCCTGAGCTCGAATCGCTCCACGCCAAGGTATTGGGCCGCAAAGACGGCCAGCTGACCCAAATTCTCCGCGGATTGGCCGCCATGGCCCCCGAGGAGAAGAAAAAGGTGGGGCAGGAAGCCAACACGCTGCGTTCTCTACTCGAAGAAAAATTCTCTTCCAAGCAAAAGCTCCTCGAAGATTCCGTCCTCACGCAAAAGCTCGAAGGCGAAAAGATCGATCTAACGCTTCCGGGCGTGGCGCCGAAACGCGGCCACTCGCACCCGATCGTCGAAGCCGTCCGCGAAATCAGCCGCATTTTCGACGGCATTGGCTTCACCTCCGTTGAAGAACGCGACATCGAAGACGATTTCCACAACTTCAACGCGCTGAACATTCCCGAGAATCATCCCGCGCGCGACATGCACGACACGTTTTACACCAAGCACAACGGCCTCCTCTTGCGCACGCACACCTCCTCCGTGCAGATTCGCCTCATGGAAAACATGAAGCCGCCGATTCGCATATTGGCGCCGGGCCGCGTGTACCGCCACGAAGCGGTCGACGCCACGCACGCCGCGGTGTTCCATCAGGTGGAAGGCCTCGCGGTCGACACCAAAATTTCGTTCGCCGATCTTAAAGGCACGCTGCGCCATTTCGTCCGCCAATTTTTCGGCCAGGATTTGAACATTCGCTTTATTCCGACGTACTTCCCGTTCGTCGAACCCGGCGCGCAGATGGACATCGAATGTTTCTTGTGCCACGGCAAGAAAGTCTTGGACGGGGGAAAACCCTGCCACGTCTGCAAAACCTCCGGCTGGATCGAAGTGCTGGGCTCGGGCATGGTGCATCCGAACGTGTTCAAAGCGGTCGGCTACGACCCGAAGAAAGTCACGGGCTTCGCGTTCGGCGTGGGCGTGGAGCGCCTGGTCATGGTGCGCTCCGGCGTGCGCGACATCCGCCAATTTTTGGAATCCGACATGCGTTTCTTGGAGCAGTTCCGATGAAAATTTCGATTAACTGGCTGAAAGAACTGCTGCCGCTCAAAGCAACGGAAGAACAGCTGGCCGGAAAACTCTCCGCGCTCGGTTTCCCGATTGAAAGCGTCGCGCACACGGGTTTGAGCGTGAAGAACGTGGTGGCCGCCAAAATTTTGACCGTCGACAAACATCCCAACGCCGATCGTCTGCAGATCGCCAAAGTGAACGACGGCAAAGGGGAACGCCAAATTGTTTGCGGCGCGCCCAACATCGCCCCGGGACAAATTGTTCCGCTCGCTTTGCCGGGGGCCCAACTCAAAGGCGGCCTGACGATCACCGAATCCAAAATCCGCGGCATCGATTCCGCCGGCATGCTCTGCTCCGAGCGCGAACTCGGCCTTTCCGAAAGCCACGCCGGTATCATGATGCTCCCCGCCGACGCCAAATTGGGCACAGAAGTAAGCGAACTCATGGGCGGCGCCGACACCGTTATTGATATCGAAGTGACGCCGAACCGTCCAGACGTGCTCAGTCACGTCGGCGTGGCGCGCGAACTGTCCGCCGTTGGCGGAACCCCCGTCAAATGGCCGAAGAGCTCCTGGAAAGCAGGGACGCAAAGCGACGCCTGCAAAATTAAAATCAACGAACCCCATTTGTGCCACCGCTACATGGGGAAAATTTTCACCAACGTTAAAGTCGGTCCGTCGCCGCGCTGGATGGCGGAACGTTTAAACGCCTGCGGCATCCGATCGATCAACAACATCGTCGACATCACAAACTACGTTCTCCTGGAATGGGGGCATCCGCTGCACGCGTTTGATTTGGATAAGTTATCGGGCAAAGAAATCATCGTGCGCAAAGCAGGCGACAAAGAAAAATTCTTGGCGCTCGATGAAAAAACCTACGAATTGAACAATTCCGACCTCGTTATCGCCGATGCCGAGAAAGCGGTGGCCATCGCCGGCATCATGGGCGGGCAGGACTCCGGCGTCACCGACGGCACCACCACCATTCTTCTCGAAAGCGCGGTGTTCGATCCAACCACGGTGCGCAAAACCTCGCGCCGCCTGGGTTTAAAAAGCGAAAGTTCGATCCGTTTTGAAAAAGGCACCGACGCCGCGACCGCCGAGAAAGCGTCGCTGCGCGCCGCGCAATTGATCATGGAACTTACCGGAGGGAAACCGGGCAAGGCCGCCGACGTTTATCCGAAGAAACTGAAGCCCGTATCGGTCGAGCTTAAAGCGGAGCGGCTCGAAAGTTTGATCGGTCAATCGTTCCCAGCCAAAACCGTGGAAGCAATCCTCGGACGTTTCGATTTAAAGCCAAAAAAATCCAAGGGCGGATGGGTGTGCACCGTGCCCGCGCACCGCAAAGACATTTCGCTCGACGTTGATTTGGTTGAAGAAATCGTGCGCGTGACCGGCTACGGCTCCGTGCCCGAAACGCTGGCTCCTTTGGCCACCAACAAAATCCCGGACAATTTCCTGCCGCTTAAAACCGAACCGTTGGTTCAGCTGCTAAAGGGCACCGGTTTCAGCGAGACCATGACCAGCTCGTTCACGTCGCTGGCCAACGCCGGCAAATTCGGTTTTGACGAAAGCCGCCTGGTGACCTTGCTGAACTCTCTCGACCAATCCGAAGCCTATATGCGGCCGTCGATCGTTTTGTCGCTCCTGGCCGCGGTCGAGCGCAACATCAGCTACCAGCGCAATGACGTTGCCCTCTTTGAAATCGGCCGTACCTATGAATTGGCGGGTAATAATCCCAAAGAAACGCGCTCGGTGGGACTCGCCTGGTACGGCGCGGCCAACGATAAAAATGTTCACCAAACCGAACGCGAGTTGACCATTTACGATTTGAAAGGCCTGCTCGACGCCGCGGGCGTGCAGTTGAAAACGGGAAAAGGGAAACCATTCCTGCATCCGCATCAGAATTTCGATTTGCTGCACCGCGGACAAAATATCGGCTGGGCTGGACTCCTGCATCCGTCCTTGTCCAAGAACTGGGGCTTCCGCAAACCGTGCCTCGTGGCCGAATGGAGCCTGGAAACCCTTTACGCGGCCGCGCCCAAAGCGACCGCCGCCAAAACGCTGCCCCGCTTTCCGTTCGTTGAACGCGACCTGGCCATTGTCGTCGGTAAAGATCAGGCGTGGTCCGAAATCGAGCGGGCCGTGCGCGAAGCGGGCAAATCCCTTTTGCGCAGCGTCGCGCCGTTCGACGTCTTCTCCGGCGGCAACATGGACGCCGGCAAGAAAAGCGTCGCGTTCCGCATGGTGTTCCAGCACGACGAACACACGCTCTCTGACGCCGAAATCACCGAGGCCTTGAACTCCGTTAAAAAGGCGCTCGAGCAACATTGTGGCGCCCACCTCCGTTAAGCCCGCGGCCAAACCCCGTCCCGAGTTTTCATTCCGCACCCGCGATCATTTCTGGCAGCACTTAAGGAACTTCCCGGACATGACGGCCAACGTCGTCATTATCGGCGGCGGCATCGTCGGCGCGGGTTTCCTGCGCGAGCTCGCTCTCCAAGACATTCCGCTTGTTTTTCTTTTTGAGAAAAACGATTTCGCCTCCGGCACCAGCGGCGCCTCCAGCAAACTGATCCACGCGGGCATTCGTTATTTGGAAACCGCCTGGACCAACATTAAGAAAGGCCGTTTGCTTCTCGCTCTGCAGAACGTCAAATTTGTTTTTCAGGCCTCACGCGAACGCAAAACCCTCGGCCATCTGGCTCCGCACCTCATCAAGCCCAAGCCCATTTATCTCGTTCTCGGCGAGCAAGACAAACGCTCGCCGCTCAGCGTTCTCGCCGGCGTGTGGCTCTACTATTTGATCCAGTTGTTTCAGGGACAGGTTTTTCCGCCGCCCAAAATCGTCTTCCGCAAATCCGCCCTTAAATGGATCGCGCCGGAGCTGGACGCCGACAAAGTCAAAGCCGTTTTCAGTTTTTGGGACTCGGAAACCGACGACGCCCGGCTGGTGATCGAAAACCTGCAGAGCGCCCACGAATCGGGAGCGTACGCGCTCAATTACGTCGAGGTGCTGAACATTCGCCGCGAAGGGGAGCTCATCCGCGTCGATCTGCGCAACAAAGAGAACGGACAAACGCTTTCACTTCAAACGAAAATCCTAATTAACGCCGCCGGGCCGTCGATCGATACGGTGAGGGGAAATAATTCGCATTTGATCGACCGCGTCGCCGGTTCGCACATCGATGTTTATCCGGCTCTGACGGGCGAATCCTATTACGTCACCGCGGGCGACAGCCGGCTGGTGTTCGTGCTCAGACGCACGGAAGACGGCTTGGTCTACACCCGCATCGGCACCACCGAACGTCCGATGAACGCCAATGAACCGTCCGACAACGTCCAGCCGACGCAGAAAGAAATCGATTACCTTGTCGGGCTCGTCCGCGAATACTTTCCGCACGTTAAAATCGACGACAGCACCATCATGCGCACAGACGCGGGCATTCGTCCCCTGCGCCGCCAAGACGACGCCGATGCTTTCAACAAGTCCCGTGAGCACGACATCCTTGAAGAAAACGGCATTTACCACATCGTGGGCGTCAAACTCACCGACTTCCGCCGCGTCGCCAATGAGCTTCTGCGCCGCATTCCCTGGGAAAAACTGAATTTACGGCTGGCCGATCCGCACCGCTCTGAAAACATTCCATTACGCGCGCAGGAGGCAGAACGGTTGTACGTGGAGCAGGACATCGTCGAAACCATCCGACGCACGATGGTTTTTCATTGGAGCGATTATGTGGCACGCCGCCGCGGCTTGGGCCCGCGGGTTTTAAAAACCGTCGACGCCTCCGCCTTCAAGCGCGAATTCGACGCGATGAAAGACGTGTTGGGCTGGGACGATGAACGCGCCAAACGGGAATGGCATGGCGGTTGAGAAAGAACGCGAATGGATGCGCCGGCTCAAGAACGGCGATGACGCCGCGCTGACCGACATCATCAAGCGCTATGAGAAACCGGTTTTAAACTTCGCCTATAAGTACCTGCACGACGTCGCGCTGGCCGAAGACATCGCCCAAAACGTTTTCGTCGACGTTTATAAGTACCGCTTCAAATACAAACCCACCGGAAAATTTTCCACCTGGCTCTTTACCATCGCCGCGCATCAGTGCTTAAACGTCAAACGCTCGCGCAAACGCATGACGGACCTCTTCGACCAGGAAGATCCGACCCAACCGGCGCCCGACGGAGATATTGAAACCTCGGAGCTGCAGAAAGCCATTTGGAAAGCGCTGGACGAATTGCCGGCAAACCAGCGCATCGCGGTTCTCCTCGCCAAATACGAGGAAATGGCGCTGGACGACATCGCCAAAATCCTCGACACCAGCGCGGGTGCCGTCAAACAACTGCTGCACCGGGCCAAAGCGGAGCTGCGGGAGAAACTGGAGCCGTACCACTAGGAAATTCTTGACCTTCTCGACGGAGAAACGCTAAAGTAAACGCGTGATAAAGGATCATCTACTGCGAATCCTTCTTGTCTCCAACAACCCCTCGATCAGCACACCCCTTCTCGACATTCTTCGCGGCAAAGACACGCTAAAAGTGTTTGATTCCTATGACGTTGAAACCACCGGCGAAGCGTTTCATGAAATCGAAAAAGAACGGCCCGACCTCTTAATCATGTTGGCCTCGTTAAAAGATGAATCCGACGCCTCCAATTTTTCACGCCTGCACAATTACGCGCCGCAAATGCCGATCATCATCCTGCTGGAAGACAAACACAAATCCCAGGCGCTGGAATGGACGCACTTGGGCGCCTACGCTGTCATTCTCAAAAGCCAGATCAACGAAACCCTGCCCGCTTATTTGGTGCGCGCCATCGAAAAGTACGCGGCCCAGCGCGTGATCCGCGAGCGCGAAGAGCATTTCCGCCGGCTGATCGAGCATTCCTCCGACATGATCACGACCATCGAGCCGTCGGGCACCATCACCTTCACCGGCCCGTCGACGCGGCGCATCCTCAAATACCCGGACACGGAATTGGTGGGCCAAAATTTACTGGATTACATTCACCGCGACGACCGTTCCATGTTCCTCGAGAATTTTGAAAAGGCCTTCGGCGAAGGCGGCGCGTTAAGCCCGATCATGTTCCGGTTTAAACATCAGGAAGGCCATTGGCTGCACATGGAAGGCAAAGGACGCGTCATCGAAGGCAACGACGGAAAGCCCGTGTGCGTGCTGAACGCGCACGACGTCTCGCACCGCGTAAAACTGGAGGACGAATTGCGTTCCCTGTCATTGCGTGATGAATTAACCGGACTGAACAACCGCCGCTCGTTCATCGGATTTTTTGAGCATCAGCTGACGCTGGGCCGCCGCGCCAAGAAGAAAGGGCTCTACCTGTTGTTTATCGATTTGGACGGGTTTAAGTGGATCAACGACAACTTGGGCCACAAAGTGGGCGATAAAGCGCTGATTGACGCCACACATGTGTTGAAGGCCACCTTCCGGCAAGCCGATATTATCGCGCGCCTGGGAGGGGATGAATTTGTGGTCCTGCTGCACGACGGCGAGGAAGAAGAACTGCAGACCGACATCATCAAAGACCGCTTGGCCAAAGAACTCGACGCCTGGAACGCCAAAAGCGGCCGCCCGTACAAATTAGCGATGAGCTCCGGCATTCTCTATCACGACTTCCGCGAAAAAGCGACCATCGAAGATCTTCTGGTCCGCGCCGACGAGCTCATGTTCGAGCAAAAACGCCACAAAAAACGCGGCGCCCCGCCGTCCGAAACACCCGCCACTACCGCCTCAGCGACATAATCCTTCCAAAAACACCGTAACCTTTCGTCTTGTCGCGTGCTTAACCATTGAACCACTCTATTAAGGAGGCTTTGCGTGTCGGATGACAAGCGTTTAGAAGAGTTATTCGAGGAGTTGGAGGAGATTTCCGACTCCGCCCTCAAAAAGAAGCTCAATAAACTCGAAAAAATCGAGCCCTCGGAGGGCTTCCGGGATGCCATTTGGGCGAAAATGGCCCGGGCCAAGCGCCGCGAGGCGTTTTTGGAGGGGCTCTTTCCGCGGCTTTCCCGTCCGGCCTGGATTTTTACCGCTGTCGCCTTTGTGGCCGTCTTGGCAGGGGGGATCAGGAGTGGTTTGTCTCTTTATAATAAGGATCAGAACAAGCGGGAAAATATATCAGAGTTAGGCATTTCTGAATTTACATCATCTTATTCGCTCAATTCGCTGGAAGCGTGGGTCGTCGACTCCACGCTCAAACCCACTGAGGAGCCTTTATGAAGACAAAAGCCATTGGTTACGCCATCTTATTGACCGTTGTCGCCCTGGTATCGGCCGGAACATCGTATTTGGTGGCCCGAAACCACGAGGAACCGGCTCCCGCCAACCCCGATATCGCCAATGCCCGCAAATGGCTCCATGAAACGGAGCTCGACGCGGATCAGCTGGAGAAGTTGGAACCCCATGAAGCCGCTTTGCGCCGCGATTTGACCTCGCTGCAGATCCTTTTGGCCCAAGAACGGATCGCCATCATAAATCTTATTCGAGATGGTAAATCAACGCCGGAAAGCATTAAGAATCATGTAAATCGCGTTTCACAGTTGGAAGCAGCCCAACAGGAACTGGTGGTGAATCACCTCTCGACCATGTCCCAAATCTTGACGCCCGACCAGAAAGACAAATTCTTTACTTCCATGATGAGCGGCATCTGCACCGGCTGCCGTGAAGGCTTCTGTAAGCCCGGCACGCCCTGCATGTGCGGCAACTGCGGCATGAAAACCGTAAATAAGGCCGGCTGATGCGCCGCGCCGCCCTATTTATCACCTTTTTGGGACTGACTGCGGCGGGGTTCGCCCATCCCATCTCTTACAAAAACGCGCTCAGCATCATGCATTGGAACCAAGCTGAAGAAAACGAAACCATGGTGACGTACACGTTCCACCGCCAAGCCGCCGTTGCGGCGATGTACCACCGGATGGTTTTGGACGGCGTGGAAACCAAATACGCGGGACCGCAATTTAATTATCTGGTCAAACGCTGGAACAAGCTCGAGTCGCAGGCCAATGTATACGTGACCGCGGGAGCGGGAACGTATGAATATGGATCGCGCGAGAAATCCGCCGCCGCCCTAACCGTCGAGGCGGATTATGAAACCACCAAAATTTATCTTTCCTCAAAATTTATGGGCCATTTCCCGGAAATCGGGGGAAACGTTTACGCGGCCCGCTACCGGGCGGGCGTGTCCGCCTACCCGTTCGAGTTCGACGAACTGTCGAGCTGGTTCATCATCGACGTGCAGCACAATTCGCGCATGGAACATGAAGTCACCGTCACGCCCGTGCTGAGGCTCTTTTATAAAAACATTCTGCTTGAAACGGGCAGCAGCTTGGACGGCGATTGGATGCTCAATTTCATGGTTCACTTGTATCGGAGCAACTTTAGATCGACGGGAGGACTCCAATGAAGAAACTATTTTTAATGGCGGCGGCCGCCGCTCTCATGGTCCAAACGGCCTTGGCCGAAGAAATCGACGTGGTCGTTAAAGGCATGGTGTGCTCGTTCTGCGCCCAAGGCATTCAGAACAAATTCAAGGAACTGGACTCGGTGGAAAGCCTGAACGTCGATCTAAAAACAAAGATACTTTCGCTGAAACTCAAAGAGGGGAAAACCCTCACCGATAAAGAGATCAAACAGAACGTAAAAGACTCCGGCTACGACTTGGAAAAAATCACCCGCCGCCAATAAACCCGCCCACAAAAGAGAACCCCGCGTCCGGGGGAAGGAAACGCGGGGTCCTCGAAGTGTTACGAGTAACGTTTAGCTGTTATTCGTTAGAACGTCACGACAGCCTGTGCGGCCACCGTCGATGCGGAGTCTTCTGCGGTGCCTTCGTCGTCAACCCAGATTTTCTTGTTTGATTCGTCCATGCGGTATTCGAGACGAATCGTCAAGTTATCGGTGACTTTATACGCCGGCGCAACCGTGATGTTGCGGACCGAGGCGTCCATGGTGCCCGTGCGAGCGCCGTCCATATCTTCCAAGACTTCCCAACGAGCGCCAATGGAGAGCTTGTCGGTGATGGAGATAACCGGCTGGATCGTCGCGCCGCCCCATTTACCGAGGTCGTCGGACGTGCCGTCGCCGTCATTGTCCGTAACTGCGTCCTCTTGGCCGTAGTTCAGCTGGAACCAGAGAGCGACTTTCGGAATGATCTTCGTCACGCCGGTCAAGTCAACCGTTGAGCGGTTTTCGCCGTTCTTTTTCACCGTGTCGGTGGCGAACGTCGTGCCGTAGGTGCTGGCTTTCTCCGGGCCATGATAACCGGTGATCGTAAACGAAAGCGGATCGCCGAAATTGCCCGACAGTTTCGCCAAGATCGTCTTACCTTCATTGGAGTCAGCCGCCTGATCCCAACCGTTTACGACACCCAGCCCGATATCAAACTTTCCGAAGGTTTTGCTGGCCAAGAAACCGGTGTGCGTGAACGGTTCCGCAAGGCCATACAAGAA
>CAZCJA010000065.1:0-14100 GCA_964499015.1 uncultured Elusimicrobia bacterium | reverse complement strand
TGCCTGCATCGGGCGAGGCGGTCCAGGAAATTGTTTTTGCGTCCTTATTGATGGTCACGTTGCTGACCGGCGCCATCACATGCAAACGCAGCGTCGGGTCGCCCGCAAACGCGTATGACATATTGCTGCGCGCGGCAAGCTGGGCTATTTTGCCGAATGTATAGCCGTATTCAACTCCTGCCTGCTGGATCTTTCCGCCCCAAAACCCGCCGACGCCGTATTCAGGCCCCGCGAGGGCCGCGCGCATGTACGTGTACATATAATCGTTAATTGTCTGGCGGCTTTCGCGCCAATCCCACGTGTAGCTCCCACAAATCCATTGAATGTCCACTTTTGGGATGCCGGCCTTATATTCATCAATGCCGAAGCCGACCAACGTCGATCCCGCGCCGGAAAACGCCATGCGCACTGGATCGTTTTGCGATCGCGTGCTCGCGTTGCAAGAGGCATCGCCGCTTCCACACTCGATCACGCTAGTTCCAAACATTCTTTTCAAATCTTCCAACGCCTTGCCGTTCGTCCATGTCGGAATCTGATCCTTGTGGATGGCGGCAAAGCGGCCCGCTTTAATTTTATGTCGGTAGTTATGAGCCTTATTGAGATAACGCCGCAACAGTTCGGTTTCCGACAATCCGAATTCAGGCATATTCCACAAATCCACGCGGCCGTATTCCAACTCGATGTCATTGGAACCCGGATATTCCGCTGTGTAGTCAAAAATCCCATCGCCGGGAACGCGTCCTAAATTGCTGGCGGTGTCCGTCCACAGACCGTTCATGTCCGCGTAAAACGCGTCAGTCGGCGCCGGGCGCGCGATTAAGCCGTGGCCGTCGGCCGCATAACTACCGGTTAATGGAATCGGCAAATGCCCGAGAATGTACAAGCCGCCCACTTTCGAGCCGGGTTTGTTGTATTCATTTTTAATGAGATTTTTTACGGTGTGAATAGCGGGATCAACCGGCCAGGTTGTGGCGCGCAGCGGCTGCTCCACGGTCGTGCGCGGAACATCAATCTGAACAACCTTGCTCCAACCGTCGCCCAATAAATCTTTTTTCAGCGTAATAATCTCATTCACAAGAGCGCCCGCCATCGTGTTGTCAACGAGCAGAATCAGTGAACCACGGTCTTCAGGAAACGAGAAAATATCCGCCCGACCGATCTGGGCCGTCAACAACAGGGCCATGCTGAACAGCGCGCGGCGCATTATTTGATCACCACGACTTTCACCCGTTCCGGCGATCCTTTATGGACCAATACCGTGTAGGCGCCGGACGGCACCATATTATTGGAGCTGTTGCGCCCGTCCCAAGAAATCGAATGCGTGCCCGTGTTCATATCGCCGTCCTGCAAAATGCGGATCTCTTCGCCGTGGCGGCTGTACACAGTGGCGCGCACATGTTCGGCGTGGTCGAGCGTGATCTGAAAACTGCCGGCTTCCCCCGAGACGGGGTTAAAAACATTTTTGGTGGGCTTAATTTGCGAGACCGGTTCCGGCGTTACCGGCTCCGGCGAGGGCGGTGTGACAACAAGGATATTGATTATAAAAACGGCCTGAGATACGGCGCTATCGGAATAGCCGGAGCGAAACGCCTTGGCTTTGACGGTGGCGGATTTTGACAACGCAATCGGCGCCGTGTAGAGAGTGGATGAGGAGGTCGGATTGGATCCATCGGTCGTGTAACGAATCTGACTGCTTGGTGTTGCGCATGTAATGGTGACAGTTTGTTCTGACGTAAACGTGCCGCCGTTGGGTGAAATGGCGGGGTTGGCCACGGTCGGGGCCGGGGGCACGACAATGTTAATCGTGAAATTGGCTTGTACGACCGCGCTATCGATATAGCCGGCGCGGAACGCTTTCGCTTTAACCGTGGCGGAAGCGTTCACGTTGAAGGGAGCCGAATATAAGGAGGAGCTCGCGGTCGGGTTCGTGCCGTCGGTGGTGTAGCGGATTTGCGCGCTCGGCGTCGCGCACGTGAGCGTAACGGTTTGCGCCGTGCTGAACGTGCCACCGTTGGGAGAAATTGTCGGATTGGCGACGGTGGGCGTCGGCGGCACGACATCCCCCGTCGCACCGAATACGCCTTGGGCCGGGTTCTGATAGGTGCCTGTGGGAACGGCCTGCGTGGCCACGGCGCGCACCATGTAAACGACGCGGCCGGCCGGAGCGGTGTTGTCTTGGAACGTCGTGTCCGTTACAAAACCGGCGTGCGCAGGCTCGAACGGGCCGTTGTCATTCTGTGAGCGATACACTTTATAACCGAGATTGGCTTCCGGCGAAGCGATCCACGACACCGCCACGCCGCTCGCGTTGCGCACGGCGCTGACATTTGATGCGGGCGCAATCGGATGCAGGCGCAGCGACGGATCGCCATTCAGCGAATACGTTAAACCACCGCGCGCCACGGAGACGTTATATCGAGCTGCGTAGCCAAACGTTTTTCCTTCATTTAATCCGATGGGATTCCAACCGCTGTTCCAAAATGAAATCAGGCCATATGTCGGCGACGCCAACGGCGCGCGTAACGTAACCGGCGAGCCACCGGGGACATTGCCCTGGTTCATGCGCCAATCCCAAGTGTAGCTGCCGAAGAACCAATAAAAATTAATCTTGGGATCGCTCGCGATAATGTTCGCGGTCTTGATGCTGACATTCGTCCCGAAAGCGCCAAGAAATGCCATGCGGAACGAGTCCGTCTTTACGCGCTCGTTAACGCTGGTTGAATCGAAGGGTGAACCCGCGCTGGTTACATTCGCCGCCCCGAAAACCGAGGCAAACGTTTCCCCCGGCATCGACGGGTACGCATAGGAACTATAGGGAATGTTGTTTTCCCACGCGGCGGCAAGACGCGTGCGCGTGATCGCGTGGCGATAATTGTGATCCTTATTTAAATAGCGGCGCAGAAGGTCGACTTCGGTGAGCGGGGCGAATTCCGGCATGTTCCACATATCCACGCGTCCGTATTCAAGTTCCGCGGTGACGCCCCAAAAGCTCCCTTCATTCGGGTCCATAATCTTATCGCCAGGGATGTGGCCCGTTCCGCGGATGGCATCCTGCCAATCCTGCATATCGGCGTACCAAATGTCGGTTCCCATAGGATGGCCGATGTTGCTGTGTCCGTCCGGTGAAATAAACGAACCGGATATAGGAACCGGCAAATGGCCGACGAGAAAAAAGGCTTTCACGCGCGCCGGGTTTTCGTTGTAGCGGGCTTTGATCCAATTTTTAACGGTGTCGGCTTGCGGGTCCGGCGTCACGCCCACCCACTGCATCGTGTCGTTGTTCCAGGTGTTATTCAACGGCTGATTAACAGTGGCGCGCGGTGCGTTGTTCCAGCGGATGACGTCCCAACCGTCGCCAATCAAATCTTTTTCAAGGCGATCGAGTTCGGCGGCAAGCGGAGCGGCGACGGTATTATCGACGATCAGCAGCATAATACCGCGGTCTTCAATTAAAGGAGTGTTGGCCGCGTCGACGGAAAACGCGTTAAGAGCGAGAATTGAAAGGACGATGACGAGGCGGTTTTTCCAGCTCATACCTATATGTGTGCAACGGCATGGCCAAGAAGGCAGTTATTTGAGGCGAGAAATCAGCTCGAAAATTTAGAGGTGATGGACTGAGGCGCCCGGACGGGCTTCCAACTGGCGTTCACAAACGGGTGTTTGGTGAAGCCGGTGGCGAGGGGTTTGCGCGTTTCGGCGTCAAAAATCTCGTACTCAAAATCGACGTGGGCGCGGCCCAACTCTTTGATTTTGGTGCGGATGGTAATCAGGTCGTCGTACTTGGCCGGCGCGAGATAGATGCAGCTAGCTTCGGCGACGGGCAGGAACACTTTTTCATTCTCTTCCATGTCGCGGTAACGCAGGCCGGCGTTGCGCATCAGTTCCGTGCGGCCGCGTTCAAACAACGTGAAATAATTGGCGTAGTAAACGACGCCCAACCGGTCGGTGTCCGCGTACGCGATGCGAACATCGAATTCGAACACCGCCGGCGGCGTCATTATTTCTGGAAAACGTCGGCGAACTTAAGCCAGTCCGGCGTCACGACTTTCAGCGTGCCGGTGGCGTCTTTAAGCGGAACAGCGACGACTTCGGTGCCTTTGAGCGCCGCCATTTTTCCCCAATCTTCTTTCTTGATCAGGTCGGCCGCAAACGCGCCGACGCGAAGTCCCAACATGCGGTCGAACAAGGTTGGGGCGCCGCCGCGCTGAATGTGGCCGATGACGGCCGAGCGCGTTTCGATGCCCGTTTCCTTTTCAATCATGCTGGCGAGTTCTTCCGCCACGGCCCGGTTCTTGAGCAGCATGTGGCCGAACTCGTCTTTTTCTTCTTTCAATTTATCGTGGCTCGGGAGCCACGCGCCTTCGGAAGCGACCACAAGGGCCACGCCTTTGCGGGCATGCGCCACTTTCAAATGTTTAAACATTTTTGCGAAATCGGCTTTCTGTTCCGGAACAAGCAGAGCGTCGGCCGCGCCGGCGATCGCCGTGTAGAGCGCAACCCAACCCGCGTGACGGCCCATCACTTCGAGGACCATAATGCGCGAGTGGCTTTTGCCGGTGTCCTTCAAACGTTCCGCCGCGTCCACGGAAATAGAGGTCGCGGTATCGAAACCGAACGTGAAGTCGGTGGACGACAGATCGTTGTCCATCGTTTTCGGCACGCCGACCACGTTCACTTTGTGTTCCGCGTGGAGTCGCGTGGCCACGCCGAGCGTGTCTTCGCCGCCGATGCCGATCAAGGCGTCGATCTTGAATTTCTTCAAGTTCGCGAGCACTTTGTCGACCGCGCCTTCGCGCTTAAACGGATTGGTGCGGGAGGTTTTCAGAATGGTGCCGCCGAGCTTGGCGATGTCTTCGACATCTTCCAATTTCAGGTCGCGGACTTTGCCTTCAACCAAACCGCGCCAGCCTTCGAGAAAGCCGACGCATTCATAACCGTGATCGATCGCGCGCATGACAGCGCCGCGAATGGCGGGATTTAAACCGGGGCAGTCGCCTCCCCCGGTCAGCATTCCAATTCGCTTGGTCATATTAGGCAACCGTGATATTTTTGGCGAGGTAAACGTCCTGAATGGTGTTCAGGAGCTTCACGCCTTCGTTCATCGGACGCTGGAAGGCTTTGCGGCCGGAGATCAGGCCCATGCCGCCCGCGCGTTTGTTGATGACGGCAGTCTTCACGGCTTCGGCGAAGTCATTTTCGCCCGAGGCGCCGCCGGAGTTGATCAGTCCCGCGCGACCGCTGTAGCAGTTAAGAACCTGGTAGCGCGTCAGATCGATCGGGTGATCGGTGGTGAGTTCGGAATAAACGCGTTTGTCGGTTTTACCGAAGCCCGGGATCGCGTTGTAGCCGCCGTTGTTTTCCGGAAGCTTCTGCTTGATGATGTCGGCTTCGATGGTCACGCCGATGTGGTTGGCCTGGCCGGTCAAGTCGGCGGAAACGTGATAATCTTTCTCTTTGGTTTTGAAGGCGTTCGAGCGGGTGTAGCACCAGAGAATCGTGGCCAAGCCCATTTCATGAGCGGCCTGGAACGCCTGGCTCACTTCCCAGATCTGACGGCGTGATTCCGGCGAACCGAAATAAATCGTCGCGCCGATGGCGACCGCGCCCATGTCGTAGGCCTGTTTCACGGAACCGTACATCGTCTGATCGAAGGTGTTCGGATACGAAAGAATTTCGTTGTGGTTGATCTTAACGATGAACGGAATCTTGTGCGCGTACTTGCGCGCCACGGAACCGAGCACGCCCAAGGTCGAAGCCACCGCGTTGGCGCCGCCTTCGATGGCGAGCTTCACGATGTTCTCGGAGTCGAAGTAGATCGGGTTCTTCGCGAACGAGGCCGCGCCCGAATGTTCGATGCCCTGGTCAACCGGCAGAATGGAGAGATAACCGGTTCCGCGCAGGCGGCCGTTGTCGAAGAGCGCCTGAAGGCTTTTCAAAACGGGGGTCGGGCGATCGGACAGCGCGTAGCTGTTGGAAACGTAGTCCGGGCTCGGGATGTGCAGGGTTTCCTTGGAAATTTTGCATTTGTGTTCGAGAAGCGATTTGGCGTCTGATCCCAAGTATTCTTCGATCTTGTTGTTGTCCAATGTAGCTGCCGGCATTTTGTTTATCTCCTTTTTTTTGTTTGGCGGGGCTTGGTCGCCGCGGCGACCGAGGCGGTTTTTTTCTCCTGCCACTGTCCCAATCCACGAAATTTTTCGTAGCGCTTCTGTAAAAGTTTATCGGTCGAGAGCTTCATCAGCCCGTCCAACCGGCCGATGATCGTCGCTTTCAAGCTTTGCGCGACCATGTCCGGGTCTTTTTGCGCGCCGCCGAGCGGCTCCGGAATCACTTCATCAACAACACCCGAGGCGATCAAGTCCGGCGCGGTCAGTTTCAACGCCTTGGCGGCGAGTTCCGCTTTTGACGAATCGTGAAATAAAATCGAGGCGCAGCCTTCGGGCGAGATCACCGAGTACCACGCGTTTTCCAACATCAGGACCGCGTCGCCGACGCCGATCGCCAGCGCGCCGCCGGAACCGCCTTCGCCCAAAATCGTCACGATAATCGGCACTTTTAAGGCGGCCATTTCCCGTAAATTCCTGGCGATCGCTTCCGCCTGTCCGCGTTCTTCGGCGCCGATGCCCGGGTACGCGCCCGCGGTGTCGATAAAGCACAACACCGGCATATTAAACCGTTCCGCGAGTTCCATCAGGCGCAGCGCTTTGCGGTAACCCTCCGGATGCGGCATGCCGAAGTTCTGCGTCATCGATTCCTGCAGCGTGCGGCCTTTCTGATGGCCCAAAACCATGACCGGGATGCCGTCCAAAAACGCCATACCGCCGAGAAGCGCCGCGTCGTCACCGAACAAACGGTCGCCGTGAAGCTCCATGAAATCTTCGAACATGCGCGGAATGTAATCGCGCAAGTACGGCCGCTTCGGATGGCGCGCCAACTGAACACGCTGCCAGGGCGTTAAATTCGCATAAAGTTTTTGACGGAGCTCGTCGCACTGCGTTTGCAGCGTTTTCAGCTCTTTGCTGAGGTCGCCTTGACCGTTTGACTGCTGCGTTTCCAAGTCCTTAATGCGGGACTCGAGCTCGGCAACAGGGCGTTCGAAATCAAGAATCATATCGTCCATAGTCCTTCACTTTAAGCTTAAAAGGATCCTGTGTAATTGAGGCGGATAATGCGTTCCGTCTCGCGTTTGGGCAAAGCGGGCGTTACGCGAATATTCCGGGCCGCAAAATCAATGGAAAAAGCCGGCGTGACGAAATACTTGGCGCCGTAATTAATGCGGCGCTCGTCGTATTCCGTCGCATGGTCCCACTCGAAGAACAGGCCCACCAAATTCTCATAGAGGTATGACCAGCCCAAGAAACCGCGAGTCGAATTTCCTTCGTCAAAATCAAAAACATTAACGCCCAAGTTGAGCAAAAGACCCGGTATGAACGCTTCTTTGCTGCCGACCAAGTAGGCCCCTTTTTCGCGTTGTTCGTATTCATCAGGACCTTTAAGCCATTCGTAGCCTTGGCCGTCGTAGCCGATGGCGATCATCGGCAGGTTTTTGCGGCCGTCGAAAAGCTGGAACTTCATATTAAACGTGGGCTGGTTCATCCGCGCATTACGCGTGCCCATCACCCGTTCCCCGTCCAGGGCGAAGCCGATATTAAGCCGCGGAAACACCCCAAAAGCGGTTTTGGTCTGAAGGTTGCCGTCTTTGCCGAAGCGAAAATTGACGTTGTAGCCGTAATGGTCGACCACGTCAGCGGTCGGGGTATCGACAATTTCGCCTAAATAAGGACGTGCGGTTTCCAGAAGGAGTTCATCGGCCATGGGCCGGCTGACCCCCAAAAGGAGTGCAAATCCTGCAAATAAGAGCGTCTTTTGTCTATTTCTCGTCATTTTTGGATTGGTTTGGGTGCTGGGTTGGGACGGGAGGGATACTACACGTTTTGCTTGTTTTCCGCCACCAGCTTTTTGGCCACGTTAAGGAGCTCCGTGATCTCAAAAGGCTTGGAGAGGAAGGCTGTTGCGCCCGACCCTTTGACGGCCGCCTGGTCGGCGGAAAAGTCGCGGGAGGTGAGCAGCAGAATCGGGGGTGATTTGGGGTCCTGGGAGAGCTCGCTGGCCACGTGATACCCATCGATAAACGGCATCATAACGTCCAGGATGATTAGGTCAAATTTTTCGCTGTTGGCGCGCTGCAGGGCTTCTTTGCCGTTCTGGGCCGTGGTGACATGAAATCCGCCGGCGTCCAAGCTAAAACGCAGCAGCTCGAGCAGTTCAGCTTCGTCGTCGGACACCAAAACTTTAGGCAACGGACCCCTCCTTAGCGCGGGCCTTGGACCGGCCGCCGAAACGCCAGCAGTCGTTGCCCAAGACCTTTTCCAGTTCCAGAATGAAATCCGCAGTGGGTTTGATTCCGGCCCGGGTTTCTAGAAGGATATTCCCATCCCGCTCGCTCTGCAAGAGGAGGTTTACACGACATGGGCCGGGGTATTTGCCGAAAATCTCCTTGAGCTGATTAAAAATCGAATCGTCAAATTGCGTCGATTTAACGGTGATGTCCAAGGATCGGACAAACCGGGCCCGGGCCGCCTCAAAAGAGATGATTTCTTCCGCCAAAATCTCCTTTTCCGAGCCGGCCGCGCTGGAATCGTGAAGTTGGGCTTTCCCCTTCACCACCACCAACGCGCCCTGAACTAGAAGCGCGTTCACCTCCGGCGTCAGGCTGTTCGGGAACACAATAATTTCGATCTCGTTCTCCAAATCTTCCATGGCGAAACGCGCCATGATGTTGCCGCGCTTGGTGGTCATGCGGCGCACTGACAAAATATGGCCGGCGACGCGGACGATGCCGTTGTCCGGCAGGCGTCCGAGCGTGCAGGTGGTGTAGCTGGCGATCTCTCCCAAGAATTTCGAGAGCGGATGGCCCGACAAATACAGCCCCAACACCTCTTTTTCGTTGGCCAGCAATTCATGTTCCGACCATTCGGCATTGGAGGCGGGCAAAAGCCGGGCGGCGTTGCTCATGGCTTTCAAATCGTCGGCGCCAAACAGCGAGTTGGAAACAAAATCTTCATCGGCTTTGAGCTTCGCGCCCAAATTAAGCGCGGCTTCCACCTGGTCCAAGAGTCGCGGACGCGCCAGTTGCGCCGGTACCGTGGCGAACGTGTCGAACGCGCCCGCTTTAATCAGCGATTCCACGACTTTGCGATTGGTCAGGCGCGTGTCCACCCGTCGGCAAAACTCATCCAACGATTGGAATGGCCCTTCTTTTTCGCGCGAGGCGATAATGGAATCCACCGCGCCTTCGCCGACGTTCTTGATGGCGAGCAAACCAAAGCGGATCTGCTGTGTCTCGGCGCCCACGGGGCTTTCAACCGTAAAAACTTTGTGCGATTTCTGCACGTCCGGCGGCAAGACCTCGATCTTCATATCTTTGCAGTCGCCCAAATAACTGACGAGCTTGGATTCGGTTTCTTTTCCGGCGACGCTCGAGCGTCCGATTTCGGAGGAGCATAACGCGGCCATGTATTCGACGGGAAAGTTGGCCTTGATGAACGCGGTCTGATAAGAGACCAAACCGTAGGCGGAGGCGTGGCTTTTGTTGAAGCCGTATCCGCCGAAGTGGGCCATCAAATCGAAAATCGTGTTGGCAAGCTTCGGCGCGATGTTGTTTTTCCCCGATCCTTCGACAAATTTACCGCGCTGTTTCTCCAGCTCTTCCTTGATTTTTTTGCCCATCGCTTTGCGCAGGCCGTCCGCTTCGCCCGGCGTGAAATTGGCGAGCACCTGGGAAATGCGCATGACCTGTTCCTGATAGACCATGATCCCGTAGGTCTCTTCCAGAATTTCTTTCATTAACGGGTGATCGTATTTGATCTTGGAGGCGTCGTTTTTACGAGCGACGAACTCGTCCAACATACCGGAACCCATCGGACCCGGGCGGTAAAGCGAAATGAGCGCGGTGATGTCCGACAAATTATTGGGCTTGAGCTTGCGCAGCAAATCGCGCATGCCCGAGGACTCGAGCTGAAAAACGCCCGAAACGTCCGCGCGCGCCAGCAGCTCGTAGCTCTTTTTATCGTCGACGGGGATCGTGTCGATGTCGAAATTTTTATCGTGTCGGGAGCGGATCAAGTCGACCGCGTCTTTAATAATGGTGAGCGTGCGGAGCCCCAAAAAGTCGACTTTGAGCAGACCCATCTTGGCCAGCATTTCGCCGTCGTATTGGGTGGTGACGATGTCTTTGTTATTGCGCTGGAGCGGAACGTAGGCGGTGATGTCGCCCGCCGCGATCACGGTGCCGGCCGCGTGCACGCCGGTATGGCGCTTCAGGCCTTCCAGGCGCTGTGCGAGATCAATCAGCTCTTTCACTTTGGGGTCGGACTTATAAAGTTGTTTGAATTCCGGCACGTTGTCCATCGCGTCCTTGATGGTGATGCCGAGCTCGCGCGGGACCAGGTTGGCGATCTTATCGACTTCGGGCAGCGGCATATCGAGCACGCGGCCGACGTCGCGAATAACGCCGCGCGCGAGCATCGACCCGAAGGTGATGATCTGCGCCACGCAGCTCTCGCCGTATTTCTGGCGGACGTATTGAATGACCTTGTCGCGGCCGGTGTCGGAAAAGTCGATGTCCAAGTCGGGCATGGAGCGGCGGTCGGGGTTTAAGAAACGTTCGAAGAGCAGGCCGTTTTTAATGGGATCGATGGCAGTAATACTCAAACTGTACGCGACCAGACTTCCCGCGCCCGAACCGCGGCCGGGACCCACGGGAATGTCGTTCTGCCGGGCAAAATGAATGAAATCCCAAACGATCAAAAAGTAGGGCGCGAAACCCATTTTGTTGATGATGCCAAGCTCCACTTCAAGGCGCGCCTTGTACGTGTCGGTGAGAATGTTGCGCTTTTTCAAACCTTCGAGACAAAGTTTTTTGAGGTACGACTCCGGTGATTCACCCGCGGGAACCTCGTAGCGCGGCAAGAGCAGCTGGTCGAAATCGATTTTGAGTTCGCACTTGCTGGAAATATCCATCGTCGACTTGATCGACTGCGGCAGTTCCGCGAACGTCTTGGTCATGTCTTCCGGCGGCTTGTAATAAAACTCACTGGAGCCGTATTTCAGGCGCTTCTCGTCGTTGATTTTCTTGCCGGTGCCGATGCAAAGCAAAACGTCGTGCGCCAAATGGTCTTCTTTCTTGAAGTAGTGGCAGTCGTTTGTGGCCACAAGCGGCGTGTCGGTTTTATTGCCGAGCTCGACCAGCTTGGGCATCACCAAACGCTGGGCGTCCAAGCCGTGGTCCATGATTTCGATGTAAAAATTCTCTTTACCGAAAATATTCTTGTAATCGTCGACGAGCTTCAGCGCTTTTTCCTCGTCGCCCAAACGCAGCGCGGTCGGGATTTCACCTTTTAAGCAGCCGGAAAAAGCGGTCAACCCCTCGGCGTATTTGATTAGCGATTCCTTATCGACGCGCGGCTTGTAATGAAAGCCTTCGAGATAGGCGAGCGTGGTGAGCTTGATTAAATTTTCGTAGCCCTTCTGATTGTGCGCGATGAGCGTCATGTGGTTGGAGGCTTCGCCCGCGCGCTGGTCTTTGTCGAAGCGCGACCCCGGCGCCACGTACGCTTCCATGCCGACGATCGGCTTAATGCCCACGCCTTTACAGGCCTTGTAAAACTCGGCCGCGCCGAACATGTTGCCATGGTCGGTCAGCGCCAGCGCGGGATAACCCATTTTGGCGATCGTCTGGATGAATTCGGAGGGATTGCCTTTGCCGTCCGTGAGCGGAGCGGCGCCGTCCAAGAGGCTGTACTCGGAATGGTTGTGAAGATGGACGAAATCGACGGCTTTTTTACTCATTGGGTTTGTTTAAGGCGGTCATCGCCTTGTTATATCCCTCGCGGACCAAAAGGCTTATTCCGTCGGTGATTCTATCGAAAATAGCCGGAATTTCCGTTTCTTCTTTCTTGGTGAAGGATTCGAGAACGAAATCCGCCGGATCTTCGGACGGCGGCACGGGACCGACGCCGACGCGCAGGCGCGGGAAGTCTTCCGTGCCGAACACTTCAATAATGGATTTGAGGCCGTTGTGGCCACCGGAGGAACCGTTTTGGCGCAGGCGCAGGGAACCGAACGGGATCATGAAATCGTCCACGACAACCAGGGTTTCCTGAATGGAGACGTTCTCTTTAGCCAGAAGATTTTTCAACGCTGGGCCGGATTCGTTCATGAAACTGGGCAGAACGCGGGCCGAGGGATGTTTTCCTTCCTGAACCCAGCGACGCCCGATGTTATGCCGCGTGCTGTCGTAGGACGGCTTGGGATTCCCCAATCCAACGATGAGGCGCGGCAGCAAATCCAAGGAAAACTCTTACTTCTTCTTTTCCTCTTTGGCGGCCGGAGCGGCGGCGGGTTTCGCGCCCGCAGCAGCCGGAGCGCCGGCTTTGGCGCCGGCGGCAGGGGCAGCGGCCCCTTCTTCATCTTTCTTGCCCTTGGTGATAACCTCGGGTTCCGCGCCAGTTGCGGCAGCGGCGCCTTCCGCGGGTTTCACTTCTTCTTCAACCTTCGGAGCAACCACGTTGATCAACAAGTGATCGGAGGTGGTGACGTATTCAACGCCTTTGGGCGGCGTGATATCGGACAAGCGAACGGACTGGCCGATATTAAGATTGGTGACGTCAACGTCGAGCGAGGCCGGAATATCGTCCGGCAGGCAGCGCACGCGAATTTCGCGCAGGATGTATTCCATAACGCCGCCGAAGTTTTTAACACCCGTGGATACGCCCATGGCGTGGACGGGAACGTTCACTTCAAGCTTCTCTTTGACGTTGATGCGCTGAATGTCGATATGCGTCGGCGCCTGTGTGAACATATTGCGCTGAACTTCTTTAATGATGGCCAACGTGCTGTCGGCCCCGACTTTCACGTTAAAAAGTGCGTTCAAGCCCGCTTTCGAGTGAATGGCTTTCGCGAATTCTTTCGCGTTCACGCTGACGGACTGCGATTTTCCATGGCCGTAAATAACGGCGGGAATTTGGCCCTCTTTGCGCAGCTGGTTTACATTTTCAGCTTCGCGGGGTTTAACTTCCAAGTTCACTCTCTGCATACTGTCTCCTCTGACTTAATCTTAAACAAATAATCCGCTGACGGTTTTCTCTTCGTGAATCCGCCGAATGGCTTCGCCCAACAATGGGGCGACCGACAATACTTTGATCTTGTTCGACTTCTTGCCGTTCAAGGCGATCGAGTCCGTAATCACAAGCTCGACAAGCGGGGACTTCTCGATCCGTTCAACCGCCGGCCCGGCCAACACGCCATGCGCGGCCGCCGCGTAAACAATGCGCGCGCCGTTGTTTTTCAGCGCATTCGCGCTTTTCACCAGCGTTCCCGCCGTGTCCACCAAATCGTCAATGATCAAAGCCGTCTTGCCGCCCACTTCACCGACCACGTGCATCACGTCGGTCTCCGTCGCGGAGGTGCGGCGTTTATCGATGATGGCCAAATCGCAATCCAAACGTTTCGCGAAAGCCCGGGCGCGTTCCACGCCGCCGGCATCCGGCGAAACAACCACCAGGTCTTTCAGCTTTTTCTTCTTAAAGTAATCGATCAGCACCGGGTTTGCGTACAAGTGGTCCACCGGAATATCGAAAAATCCCTGAATCTGCGCCGCGTGCAGGTCCATCGTCAAAACGCGGTCCGCGCCGGCGACCGTGATCAAATTTGAAACGAGTTTGCTCGAAATCGGCACGCGCGGCTGAGCCTTTCTGTCCTGCCGGCCGTAGCCGAAATACGGAATCACCGGGGTAATCCGGGAAGCGCTTGCCCGGCGCAGCGCGTCCATGAGCAAAAGCACTTCCATCAAGTTATCGTTCGCCGGCTCCGACGTCGGCTGAATGATGAAGCAATCGGTGCCGCGGACGTTTTCCAAAACTTTTATTTCAATTTCTCCGTCGGGAAAGCGGCCCACGTAGGCTTTGCCGAGCGGCACGTGCAAATGGTGCGCGACCGCTTTGGCCAGCGCGAGATTTGCGTTTCCTGAAAACAGTTTAAGTTTCAAAACACAGTCCCCTTATTTCTTTTTTCCGCTAAATTTTTTCTTGGCCCAACCGC
>CAZCJA010000064.1:0-14405 GCA_964499015.1 uncultured Elusimicrobia bacterium | reverse complement strand
GGCGACGATCTCAACGCCGCGCAAAACTATCTTATCGCCATGCAGATGGATCAGGCCGCTTTCCAACGGCTGCACCCGAAGTGGAGCGCCGCGATCGAAACCTTCACCAGAAAACGGAGGGACAAAAAACCAGCGAACCTTCTTGAGCTCGTTGCGTCTCTTTCCACCTTTGCCCGGGAGAAAGACAACCTCGCTCCCAAATACGTTTCGAATGGTTTGCGCACGCAGTGGCAACCCGATGGTGCGATGCGTTTCTGGACGCAGAACGACGACGGCATCTATCTCCTTCCCGACGGCATTAAATTCCAGCGTGCCACCAGCAATGGTCGCGGCCCCGTTGAGTCTCCCCGGGAAACCGCGTCGGGCAAGCGCCTTTACCCCATCGGGGAGTTCCACATCGCGTATTTCCCCGAGGGCGCGTTTTTCTTTGGGCTGATCAAGCCGCTGGCGCCGTCGGAAAACGGGCGCCATGTCACCGCCAACGGCATCGCGTTTTCCGGCCCGTTCCTGGCCGGCCAATCGGTGCATGCCATCAAGGAAGTGTCGCGCCGGACCGACGGCGACAAAACCATCATCACATTCACCGATGGTCTCGTGGAAACCACCCAGCCCGGCCGGCAGTCAACCCTCGAGATCCCCGGCGCCGGCTCCTTCCGCGGGGACCTCACCACCTCACACGTCCCCTACACCGGTGTTCTCACGAATGCCGACAACGAAACGTGGTCGGTGGTCTACCAAGGCAAGGTCTGGAAATCAGGCCCCGTTGGAACTGAACTTTACGTTGACCCGTCCCGCGATGGCTGGCTCACGCTGGCCCCCAACGGCGATCTGACGGACAACAACCATGACGCCTGGAACAAATCCACGACCATCTACCCAGCGTCCGGAGAAGCGCCCTCCAACCGCACGGAAGCCAACCGGGCGCCAGACTGGCAGGAATTTGAGAAGGCACGGGCGGATCAGGCCAAACAGGAAGAACTCGACGAGGCCCTTCGCCGGGCGCGAAGTTATGTTCCCGAGACCACCCACCGCGCGTGCTACCGCTGCAATGGCACCGGACAGATGTGGCAAGGTGGAGGCGCAAGCCAAGAGCGTGTGGCCGCGCCAAGCGGCTCCAACTCATCACAGCGTGAAGATTTTTACAATTCCGCGTCCAGTGTTCGCACCAGTTACAGCTCAGGGGGCATGGTGACCTGCTCTCGATGTAACGGCAAGGGCTCGTATTAGTAGAATCGGAACAGCTAGGTAATTTCAGGAGAGGTGGCAGCGTTGTGTGCAGTCACCATCCTTGAAATGATAATGGAGAGGTGGCAGAGCGGTTTAATGCGGATGACTTGAAATCATCTGTACCTTCACGGGTACCGGGGGTTCGAATCCCTCCCTCTCCGTTTTATTCAAAACATTTTTATCCGCGTTCGGCGGGCTCGCGCTAAGATTTGACTCTATGGATCGTCCCGAAGACATTTACTGTTATAACTGCAACACATGCGACGGCATGAAATCCACCGGCCCGAGCCTTTGGCTCTGTTCCTCCTGCGGAAAATTGAACCAACTCAACAAAGAGGGCTGCACCATTCGCGCCACGCAAGCGCTGCTGGATGTGGCCGCTCGTTTGGAACAAGGGCAGCAGAATTTCTCCCAACGCGTCCTTCCATATATGATTCCCATCAGCATGGGCCGAGGCCAGCCCTCGCGCTTGTTTCCGCCGGATGAGACGACGCCCGTCATGTCGACGCTAATGACAATCGTGTTCCTGGGCGCGATCGGTGTTGTGTGTTTGTATTTCTCGTATGTGTTTTGGGGGTTGGCATGTCTGGCAGCGGCGTGGCCTGCGGCCGTGTGGATGAGAGCCGGTGTCAATCGAAAATTAGAACGCTATCAGGCGGAAAAAGCGCGCTGGGAACGCGAGAAGGCCGATTTGCTGAAGCAGGCCGATGAGTTGGTACGGCGCACATCGTGACCTTTGATGTGAAGACCGGCGCTTGTGACGGGGAAATTCGCGCGGCTGGCCACGATCGTATTTTTCCCTCGCCTATTATTACCGCGACAGCTACAAGCCGCTTCTACAGGCCTGATTCGTCCTCGTTCAGCACGGGAATCTCCGGCACGATGTGTCCCGCGCGGATCATGCGTTCGTAAAGAATATTTTTGCGCCGGTTGATAAACGCGCTTTCGCCCATCGGCTTCCATTTGCGCGGGCTGGGCAGAATCACCGCGAGGGCGATCGCCTCCTCCGGCGTTAAATCCTGAGCTGATTTCTGAAAATGAAATTGTGCCGCCGCTTCCGCGCCGTAAACCTGCGGTCCCCATTCCACCACGTTTAAATAGAGCTCCAGGATCCGCTTCTTCGTGAGCGCTTTTTCCAGCCGCCGTGCGATCAGCGCTTCTTTGGCTTTGCGCAGAATGTTTTTGTGCGACGACAGATAAAGCGTGCGCGCCAATTGCTGGGTGAGCGTGCTTCCGCCGAAGGCAAAGCGCCGGCGCGCCCAGTTTTCCCGGAACGCGTTTTTGATTTGCGTCAGGTCGAAGCCGTTGTGTTCAAAGAACCTGTCATCCTCAGCGAGAATGACCGCATTAATCAGGTGGGGAGAAATGCGGTCGAGTTTTCGCCAAATCATGGCGGAACGCGGCTGGCGGCCGCGCGCGCGGGCCTGTTTTTCGCGATGCGTGCGGATCGCGGAGGTTTGCGGATTGATTTTTGTGTATTGGCGCACGTCCGGCAGCGCGCCGAGATAAAGCACGGCAGGAACGGTGAAAACGAGCATCAAGAGCGCGGCAAACAGCAGGAATCGCTTGAACATAATTTTCTTTTATCACTTTCCGCGTGTCTTTTCCGTCGGGCCCATTTGTTAGTATCCCGCCCTCATGGCGAACCTTTTAAGCTGTCAAAATCTGTCCAAGAGTTTTACGTCGAGGCCTTTATTCGAAGGCCTGACGTTCGGACTCTTTGAAAATGAACGCACGGGCTTGATCGGCCCCAACGGCGCCGGGAAATCCACGCTGTTGAAAATCCTCGCCGGCCTGGAAAAGCCGGACGAAGGAAAAATCAACGTGCGCCGGGGCCTGCGCGTGCGCTATTTGGCCCAGCGCGATTTTTCCGCCGAGCCGCCCAAAGGCGCCACCATTCAGGAAGAACTCACGCATGCGCTCCAGGGGCTGGGTCTCGAGGATTACGAGATCGAAATCCGCATCGAGGCCGGGATGGAGCAGGCGGGATTTCTGCCGAATCAGCGCGTGGATTCGCTCTCCGGCGGCTGGCGCAAACGCCTGGCCATTCTTTCCCAGGTGCTCACCGAGCCGGACTTGCTCCTGCTCGACGAGCCCACCAACCATTTGGACGTGGAAGGCGTGCAGTGGCTGGAAGAATTTCTGTCGGGCCTGCAATTTTCATTTCTCATGATCACACACGACCGCCGCTTCCTGGAAGCGGTATGCAACCGCGTGATCGAGCTGAACAAAAAATACAAAGACGGCCACTTCAGCAGCGCGGGCAACTATTCGGATTTCATCGAGAACCGGGAAAAATTGTTCGACGCCCAGGCCCAACAGGAAGAATCCGCCCGCAACACCGTGCGCCGGGAGCTGGAATGGCTGAGCCGGGGCCCCAAAGCGCGCACCACCAAACAGAAAGCGCGCATCGACCGCGCCGGCGGCCTGATTGAAAACTTAAAAGAGTTGGAATACCGCAACGCGCAGGACCGCGCGGCCTCCATTAATTTTTCCAGCAGCGACCGCCAAAGCAAGCTGTTGATCGACGCGCGCGAACTGCAGATGAGCCGCGGCGGCCGCAAACTCTTTGGGCCGATGGATTTGATCTTGAGCCCCGGAACAAAATTGGGCCTGCTCGGCGGGAACGGCTCGGGCAAAAGCACGCTGCTGAAAATTCTCGCGGGAGAACTGCAGCCGACCGGCGGCCACATCAAGCGCGCCGAAGGGCTTAAAGTCGTCACCTTTGATCAGCACCGCGAGCAGCTGGATCTGAACATGCCGCTGCGCCGCGCGCTGTGCGATTCGGGGGACAAGGTGATTTTTCAAGACCGCCCGATCCACGTGATCGGCTGGGCGGAGCGGTTTCTGTTTAATAAAGAGCAGTTGGATTTGCCGCTGAGCCGTTTGTCCGGCGGCGAGCAGTCCCGCGTGCTGATCGCGCGGCTGATGCTCCGGCCCGCGGACGTTCTGCTTTTGGACGAACCCACCAACGATTTGGACATCGCCTCCCTTGAGGTTCTCGAGACCAGCATCGCGGATTTTACCGGCGCTCTCGTGTTGGTGACCCACGACCGCTACTTGTTGGACCGCGTCAGCAAAGAGATTTTGTTCTTGGATGGGAAAGGCAACGGCCGTTTTTATGCCGACTTGCCGCAGTGGGAAATGGCGCAGGACGAAGCCGTTGCGGCGCCCGCGCCCGTTCCGGAACCCAAGAAGAAACCGTCGAAGAACGACAGCAAGGAATTGCGGAAAGTGGAGGCGCTGATTGCGGACGCCGAGGCCGCCATCGCCAAAGCGCGCGCCGCCTTAAACGATCCCGCGGTGGCCAGCCAGGCCAACGAGTTGTACGCCCGCCAGCAAACGCTCACGCAGGCGGAGCACAATCTGGAAACGCTTTTGTTGCGGTGGGAAGAGTTGGCAACCAAAAAATAGTTAGAATCCCGCTCTATGAAAAACATCTCTCTTGCTCTTATCGCCGCATCGCTGTTCGTCCTTAACGGCTGCAAAGCCAAAACCGAAACCTCCGATTTAAACGCGCTCGTCGCCCAGGTGCCCACCGATGGCCCGCGCGAAGGGAACAACTATAAAGTGTTCGTTAAAGTGCTGCGCGGCACGCCGAGCACGCCGGCGGCCGTTGGTTTTAACGTTGACGCGTGGGTCAAAGGGAAAAGCGAGCCCGTAACCCAGGTCACCGATAAATTCGGCGTGGCCCGGTTTGAGAACCTGCCGTTTCCGGACGCCAAGCAGCGCTTGAACATCGCTTTCCGCTATTACAAAGGTCAGATGGACCAAACCCGCGCGATCGAATACCCGTATCTCGACACCGACGCCTACCGCATGAAAGACACGCAGTACATTCCGGAAAACGTCACGCCCGAACCGCAATGAAGAAGCTTACGCTCGGCGCCGACGAACGCGCGCAGCTGCGCAAACAGCTGAAGAAAGTCGATTTTTTTTCCAAGCCGTCGTGGATCGACGTCGACGCGTTGGCCGGTCAAACCAAGCTATACGGATACGACGAGGGCGAGACAATTTTTAAGCAGGGCGAAAAGCCCGGCGCGCTGTATTTGATTCTCGAAGGCCGCGTGGCCGTTAAATACAAAAAAGGGATTTTCAAAAAAGCGGATTTGTTGGAAGAGCTTGGGCCGGGCCACTTCTTCGGGGAAATGGCGCTGATCGACGGTTCGCGCCGCACCGCCACCACCAAAACCCTCGCGCCGACCAAACTGTTCGTCGTCGGCCGGAATGTGATCGACGAGCTTCTGCTCGAGAACGATCAGTTCCGAAAACACATGCACGCCGTCGCTGAAACCCGCAAATTTCTGAACACACGCCGTACCTGACGGAGGACGCCTTGACCCCTATTAACGTCGTCGCCACGCTCACCGCCAAGCCCGGCAAGGAAGCCGAGACCAAGAAGCTTTTACTCAAACTCGTCGAGGAAACGCACAAAGAGCCGGGTTGCCTCACCTACATGCTGCACGAGGCCAAAGGCAACCCGCGCGCGTTTATTTTCATCGAAGAGTGGGAGTCGGAACAGGCGCTGAACGAACACTTGCAGAGCAAACACGTCGCTGAAGCGATGAAACGCAAGGCAGAACTCCTCGAGTCGGTGGAGATTGTCCCGCTTATCTCGCTTTAGTCTCGCCCTTTTTTTCGCCGCGGCCCTTTTTTCGCCACTGTCAGCCGCTGAGAAAAACGCCCACCTTAAGGAAAAACTCGAAACCGTCTTCTCCAACTTCCTGCGCCGGACGCTGACCATCGGCGAAATCCGGTGGATTTTCTGGCCGACGCATTTGAGCGGCAAGAACCTGAAGTTGTGGGAAGCGCCCAACGTGCTGATGGCGGAAGCGCCGCGCGCCAAGATGGTGATCTCCTGGAAAACGCTCACCTCGGGCCGCCTGCGCGTCGGAAAAATGCAGTTTCAGGACGCCCAGCTTTATCTGCGCTACACCCACGATGGAAAAATGAACCTGACCAGCATGGTGGCGGACCTGGCCGCGCACGCCCGCAAAATTTACGTGCCGGGCCAAAAACAAAAAGTCGCCTACAACGTTTTCCGCATCGACAACGCCCGGCTGCACGTGATCGACGCCGAAAACAGCGCCACGCCGTTCAATGAGCCTTTCATCGTGAACGCGGCGGGCGACATTAACGGCTTGGGACCCGACACGGAATTTCCGTTTAAATTGGAGGCGGTCCTGCCGTCGACCAGCACGCCCACGACCTTCGACATCAAAGGCACGATCAGCAACCGTCCGCGCGTGCGCGCGGTGCTGCGCCGCCTGCCGGTCCAGGCGCTGCTGATGTATTTGCCGGTGCTGCGCTGGTTTGAGGGGGAATTGAACGCGGAGGCCAATGTGTCAAAGGCGGGGCAGTACGGATTTTGGAAAGTCCGTTTTGCGGGCGACGGAATCAAAGCGCGGCCGGAGCTGCCGTTCCCGGAAATCAAAGCCGACGGCTTTCTCCATCCGTACGCCCGTTCCACGCTGAATCTGTCTCTGATCGGCAGCCCCACGCGCGTTGATGCGGTTGTGCACATCAAAGACCTGGTCAATAAAAAAGTCGCGCTGTCGGTGAAAACCAAGAAGGCCGACGTCGCCGAAATGCTGCGCTGGTTCCACTCCGGCTATCTAATGTCGGCCGACGCTACGGCGGACGACATCGCCGCCGATTTAAAGAAGCCGCTGGTTTGGGATGTGAGCGGCGACGCCGACGTCGACGCCGAACTGGCGTCCGTTTTGGGGCCGAAGCTGATCCGGAGGGTCGACGGGCAAATCACCTTGATCGTCCGTGACGGCAAGCTCACCGAGATGCCGGGGTTCGTCAAAGCATTGGCGATTCTAAAACGCTCGCATCTGCGTCAGAACGGCGGGCTCCCTTTTAAAACCATCGTCGGCGTAATTGACGTGAAAGACGGCGTCGCCACGGCCCGCAACGAAATCATGCTGGCGAGCCCGCTTTTAAACGTCGGCTTCACGGGCCACATCAATTTTCCGAAGAACGTGATCAACGCGCGCATACGCCTCGGCGCCGCGTGGTTCGTGGTCAAAGGCACGCTGCATAACCCGGCGGTCGCGCGGGAAAAACCTTAAGCCGATTTGTCGTTGCGGTAGGCGCGGCGCGCGTAAAAGATCCCGATCCCCAGAACGATCAGCGGCACGATGCCGATGACAAAAACGCTCCAGTAATACCCGGTGATCAGGTCGATTTGGCCGGCGGAACGAAGCGCTTCACGGCAGAGGGAGCACATCAGTGGAATTGCAGCGGTAGGTGGTAGACCAAATCCGGAAACAGCATGAGCACGAAAAAAACCGCAAGCGCCACGGGAATGACCGGAAGCAGCCAGGCCAGGCGCGTGTCCGATTTCATGTGCATGAAATACAAAACGATCAGCAAAACTTTTCCCGCGGTCGTGCCGAGCATGAGCACCACGCCCGCCATCTTCGGCAGGCCGAGCGCCACAAAGCCCACCTCCAGCAGCGTGAGCACAACAAGAATCGTATAAACCGTCCAGCCTTCGCGCCGTGTTAACGTGGATTCGCTCATAGCAGGCACAGGAACGCGAACAGAACGACCCACACAATATCGATAAAGTGCCAGTAGAGTCCCGCGCATTCGATGCGGACATAGTTTGCGGAGGAATACTCTCCCGCGCGCGTTTTTACGATCAGATACGTCAACAGGATGATGCCCGACAACACATGCAAGCCGTGGAACGCGGTGATCAGGTAATAGCACGAACCAAACAAGTTGCTGGAAATAGTGAAGCCGCTGTGGATCATGTGCGCGTAATCGATTCCCTTCAGCACCAGAAACACGGCGCCGAGGAGCGCCGTCACGGCCAAGTTCCCGGTGGCCGCTTTCAAATCGTCACGGGCGATGGCGGAAACCGCCATCGCCATCGTGAGGCTTGAGGTGAGCAGAACGCCCGTGTTGATCGTGAGCAACGGCACGTTCAGCACCTCAAACGGATCCGGCCAGCTCGCGCTCCCTAACCGAAGCACAATGTAACTACCGATCAGACCCGTAAAAAACATGATCTCCGACACCAAAAACGTCCACATGCCGAATTTTCCGACGGACATGCCGGGCACGGCCGGCGGCGCGGCTTCGTCGAGTATCCTGTCCATGAGTTCTCCTTAAATCAACTTTGTCCGAGCGTTGCGCCGCGCGGGTCGTTCTGCATTAGCCAGTCTTGGCCTTCGGGCGTTTTGTGGCCGAATTCATGCGGCCCGCAATAGACGCGAGGCGTCACGTCAAAATTATGCGGCGGCGGCGGGGACGCGGTGGTCCAAGCGAGGGTGCTCGACTGCCAGGGGTTCGTTACCGCGCGCTTGCGGGAAAACAGTGTGAGCATAAAATTCGCGATGAACACGAGCTGGCCCGCGCCGAGCGCCATCGCCGACCAAAACATCACCGTTTGCCAATGCTGCAGCGGTTTCAGGAAATCGTAGGTCGACGGATCGGCGACGCGGCGCATGTGGCCGTGAAGGCCGGTGAACATCATCACGCCGAACAAAATAAAGAGGTTCACGAAGGTGACCCAGAAATGAACGTGGCCGAGCGGCTCGTTCAATTGCTTGCCGAACATTTTGGGGAACCAGAAGTAGATGAGCGCGAACACGCCGAGGAACACGCTGGCCGACAGCGTGAAATGGAAATGCCCGACGACAAAATAGGTGTCGTGAATATAAACGTCGAAGGCCTGCAGCGCGTTGAACAGCCCCGTCAGCCCGCCCACCGTGAACACCGCGACCACGCCGAGCGTGAACATCATCGGCGTGGTAAAGCGCAGCGCCCCGCGCCATAACGTGGCCAGCCAATTCAAAAAGAAAACCGCCGTCGGCACGCTGACCAGAACGGTGAGCACCATGAATATTTTGCCGACCAAGGGGTTCATGCCCGCGGTGAACATGTGATGGCCCCAAACGATGCCGCTTAAGCTGGTGATGGTCAGCATGGACAGCACCGTCGCGGTGTAGCCGAAGGCCGGTTTGCGCGAGAAAATGGACAGCATGTCCGCGACCGCGCCCCACACCGGCAAAATCAAAATGTACACCTCGGGATGGCCGAAGCCCCAGAAGAGATGCTGATACAACAGCACCTGCCCGCCGCCGCGTGGCGCGAGCGGCCCCGCGGTGAAAAACGCGGTGTCCAAGCGGCGGTCGCACAGGACCATGAACAAGGCCGCCGCCACCAGCGGAAACCAAATGGTGTTCAACACCGCGCTGTAGAACAGGCCCCATAACGTCAACGGCAGGCGCCTCAGCGTCATGCCCCGGGCGCGCAATTGAAAAATGGTGGTGACGTAATTGATGCCGCCCATCATGATCGACACCGCGTCGAGCGCGAGGCCGAGAATGAACAGGTCCTGGCCCCAGCCGGGTGAGACCTGCGTGCTGGAGGAAAGCGGCGGGTAAACCGTCCAGCCGGAACCGGCGCTGCCGCCGGGCACGAAAAAGCTGGCCAGGAGAATCACGCTGCCCAAAAATAAAAACCAGAACGACAGCATGTTCACGGTGGGAAACGCCATGTCGCGCGCGCCCACTTCCAGCGGAATCAGGTAATTGCCGAACACGCCGATCAGAATGGGCGTGATCGCGAAAAACACCATGATCGTGCCGTGCAGAGTGAACAGCATCGGGTAGGATTCGGGCGTGACCGCGCCGTCGGAGAGCGGAAACACCAAGCGCCCGATCAGCGGAATTTCCTGCCACGGATGCGCCAGCTGCCAGCGGATGATCATCGCCATAACGCCGCCCATGGCCAGAAAGAACAGCCCGTTGATCAGATACTGGATCGCCACCACTTTGTGGTTGGTCGAAAAAATATATTTGCGGACAAACGAGGTGGGGGCGTGCATTACGTTTTCTCCTTGGCTTTTTTCCATTCCCAGCCCCAGGTGGAGGAGTCCAACCCGTCGGCGGCTTTCTCTTTAAGCCAGGCCTCAAACTCCTCGGCTGTTTCCACGACAAAATCGCCCTTCATGCGGTAATGGCCCAGGCCGCAATGTTCGGCGCAGGCGACGTTGTAGCGGCCGGCGCGATCGGCGGTGAAATAAATCGCGGTGGTCATTCCCGGCACCGCGTCTTGTTTGATGCGCAGGTTCGGCAGGAAGAAACTATGGATGACGTCTTTGGAGGAAAGCTGCACGTGCACGGGTTTATTCACCGGAACGTGCAGTTCGTTCATGGTAACGATGTCGTCGGCGGTTTTAAACAGGCCGTCGGGCCCCGCGTAGCGGATGTTCCACGCGTACTGTTCCGGCATGATTTCCACGGCCAAGGACTGGTCCAAGGGCGGCGGCGTGCCGAACATCGACACCCACACTTTGTGGTCTTGATAGGCGAAGTTCACGTCGAGCGCCAAAAAAACCGTCAGCGCCAAAAATCCGGTGAGAAGAAGTGCGCCTTTGCTGTTGCCGTGCGTGTAGTGCGCGACAGGGTGGAACTTGTGGTAATAACGCACCGCGAAATAGACGAGAATTATAAAAACCAGAATGGCCGCCACCAGTGTGAACGCGCCGGTGAACCAAAATAAATCGTCGATTTGTTTCGCTACAGCGGAGGCCTGTTCCGGGAACCATGTGCTTAACATGGACGGAATATGCCAGAGAGCCGGGTGGTGTGAGTATGACGGGCGTCATATTCGGCCTTAAGCTAGAATCCGCCTCATGACCACGTTCCTTTGGATGAAAAAGAACGCCAACCTGGTTTTCTTCATCGGCGGTTTTCTTTTCGATTCCATCACCATGACGCGGATCGATTCCGCGCTCGACCTTTTCATCCAATTCTTCTACCTCGCCGTCATCACCATCCTTATGAATATGCAGGCCCGCGTTGAAAACAACAAATGGGCGCCCTCGGGCCGGCTCGCCCAATACTGGCAGTACGACACCGAGGTCCTGCATTTCTGCTACGGCGGCCTCTTAAGCGGATTTATCGTTTTCTATTTCAAGAGCACCTCGTTCTCGCGCTCGTTTGTGTTTTTGGCGTTGATCGCCGTGCTCATGGTCGCCAATGAAATGCCGCAGGTACGCAAATGGGGCAACCAGCTGCGGTTGGGGCTGTACGCGTTCTGCGTGGTGTCGTACTTGAATTATTTATTGCCGGTGTTGATCGGACGGATGGGTTGGCCGGTGTTTCTGTTGGGTTGGATCGTGGCCTGCGCGCTGACGCTGCAGGCGATGAAGTGGCTTTCGCGGGCGTACCCGGAACCACAACGCATGCTGCGCCGTTTCACCACAAGCCCCGCGCTGGTGCTGCTCCTTGTTCTTGCACTCTATGCGCTGAAGCTGATTCCGCCGGTGCCGCTCTCCGTCAAGCATTTGGGCCTATACCGCGCCGTGCAAAAAGAAGGCGACCGGTATCTGCTCGTCTCGCGCAAGCCCGCGTGGTACAAGCCGTGGGCCACGGACAACCGCACCTTCCCGGTGCGCGCGGGCGACGAGATTTACACCTTCGTCAGCGTGTTCGGCCCGCGCGGCTTTACGCACCGTATTTTTATCCGCTGGATGTTATGGGACGAGAAGCGCACGGAATGGCTCACCGCCGACCGCTTCCCGATCGCGCTCCACGGCGGCCGCAAAGACGGCTTCCGCGGCCACATGCGCAAAGAAAATTATCAACCGGGGCGCTGGCGCGTGAACGTGGAGACGGAAGACGAGCGCGTGCTCGGTTCGAAAACATTTCAAATTGTCGAGGACACCGGCGTGGACGGCCGCCGGACGACGGCGCGCTGGTACTAAACCAATGATGCCCAACCTGGAACAGATTTACGACGGCGCGTTTTTCACCGAGTGGGGAAGCTCCCACGAGAAGTACGTGCGCTCCGCGGAAATCATCACCGCGGTTTTGCACGCGGCGTTTCAACCGAAGCGCGTGGTCGACATCGGCTGCGGCTGCGGCGTGTACAGCCATCACTTTAAAGAAAAAGGCGTGGAGGTTTTGTCCATCGACGGCGTCCATCCGCCGCGGGAGCACGCCTTCCCCGTTGAGATCCACCGCCAGGACATTACCGTCCCGTTCGAGAACATCTGGGGAAAGTTCGACCTGGCGCTCTGCCTTGAAGTCGCCGAACACATTCCCGAAACGTTCGCCGACGTGTTTTTGGACAACATCATTCGGTTCAGCGACTTGCTGGTGCTCTCCGCGGCGACGCCCAAACAGGGCGGCCATCACCATGTGAACGAGCAATACAAGCGGTATTGGGTGGAGCGGCTGGCCGGGAAAGGATTTCTCTACAACCGCAAAGAAACCGGCCGGCTGATGGAAACCTTCAAACAGAACAAGCCGGGCTACATGTGGATGTGCGAGCAGATCAGCGTGTACCGGAAAACCGATTTGAAAAAAATAAATTGGCATGGGTTGCCGCTGGGAGGTCGTTCGTGACGGTTCTATTGATGCTGCTGGGTTTGGTGACGTTGGTGGTGGGGGCGGAGGCGCTGGTGCGCGGCGCGTCCAAATTGGCGATGGCCGCCGGCGTGTCGCCGCTGGTTGTCGGCTTGACGGTCGTCGCGTACGGCACCAGCACGCCGGAATTGATGGTGAGCGTGATGGCGGGCGCGAGCGGCCAGTCCAGCATCGCCCTGGGCAACGTGGTGGGCAGCAACATTTTCAACGTGTTGTTTATTCTCGGGCTGTCCGCGCTGATCACACCGCTGGCCGTTTCTCAGCAGCTGGTGCGGCTGGACGTGCCGATCATGATCGGCATTTCGGTGTTAACGCTGGTGATGGGCCTGGACGGCCGCATCGGCGCGATCGAAGGAGTGGTTCTTGTGGCCGGCATCACCGCGTACACGTATTTTTTAATCGCGCAAAGCCGCAAAGAAACCAAAGCCATGAAGGCCGAGTACACGGCTGAATTCGGGCGGCCCGCGCCGACGGCGTGGTGGATCAACGCGGGGCTTGTTCTCCTCGGGCTGGCCTTGTTGGTTCTCGGGTCGCGCTGGTTTGTAAACGGGGCCATATCCATCGCCCAGGCGCTGGGCATCAGCGAATTGGTGATTGGCCTGACCATTGTTGCCGCGGGGACCTCTCTGCCGGAAGTGGCCACGTCCATCATCGCCAGCCTTCGCGGCGAGCGCGACATTGCGGTGGGCAACGTGGTGGGCAGCAGCATTTTCAATATTTTGGCGGTGCTGGGCCTGTCCAGCGTGGTTACCCCGGGCGGCATCGAGGTGCCGGCGGCGGCGGTGCGCTTCGATATTCCCGTCATGATCGCCGTGGCGGCGGCCTGCCTGCCCATTTTTTTCACCGGCCATCTTATCGCCCGCTGGGAAGGCGGGCTGTTTTTGTTTTATTACGCGGCGTACACCGCGTACTTAATTATGGCGAGCGCCGAGCACGACGCGCTGCCCGGCTTCAACGCGGTGATGACGTGGTTTGTTCTGCCGCTGACGGGCGTGACGCTGGCGATTTTCACGGCGCGGTCGTTGCGGAAGAAGGGGTAGCCGCGGCTTAAGCGGCGGCGGAGTGGGAGGCGGCGATTTTCCAGCCGCAGTACGCGCAGGCCGCCCATTGCGGGTCGACGACGCGGTGGCAACCGACGCAGCCGGATTTAATGGGCGTGGCGCAGTGCGGGCAATGCGTGAAACCGGGCTGCAAGGCTTTGGAGCAGTGGGCGCAGGACAACCCATGATGGGCCGCCGCCGGCGCCGGCACAACCTTGGCTTTGGGCGCCGCTGTGGAAGCGCCGCCTGACAGAAGCGGCCGCGCCGCGGTGGCCGGCAAAACTTTTTCCAACCGGTCCCAAAACGTTTTGGTTTGCCCGCCTTCAAATTTGTGCACGCGGTCCGAGGTGCGCACGTAAAACGCCCGCGACAGCGCCCCGATGTAATCCACCCCGATAATTTTGTTCAGCGGAATTTCCACGTCGGTCGCGCCGAAGGCGCGGTCGATGGCGCTGGTGGGGGAGAACACGATCTTTTCGTCCACAATCGAAAGCTCTCCGCCTTGGGCCAAAAGGCCGCTGACGAAGTAATTGACGTGGAATTTCTCAAGCGTCGGCATGGAGATAATCTAGCAGGGGAACGCCCAATTTTCCGCAGGAAAATCGCTTTATCGACCAAAATCCGGCGTGTAAATTCGGACCTTGTTTTCAGGGCGTTTCAACGGCACCCCTCTCCCCAACCCCTCTCCCCGAGCGAGAGGGGGGGGTAACGTCAAAGGGAAAAGGGTAACCGAGACCTTGGG
>CAZCJA010000063.1:7207-14521 GCA_964499015.1 uncultured Elusimicrobia bacterium | reverse complement strand
AACATCGAAGGCGTGTTCGCCTGCGGCGATGTTGTGGACAAAACATTCCGCCAAGCGATCACCGCGGCCGGTTCCGGCTGCGCGGCCGCCATTTCCGCGGAACGCTTTCTCGAGACACTCGGACATTAATGTTGCTAAGCGCGATTTTTTAGCGCGCTGAAACAACATTTTTCCGTCGAGAACACGCCTCGTTTCCAATCCCGTCATTTGTCACAGGAAATTCTCTTGACTTCCCAAGTCGGTGGGACTACCTTGAGATCACGAGTGATCGTAAGCAGTTCAGATCTTTAAATAGAACGAAGGATTTTGGGAGGCGTGTTGGGCGAGGTAACCCTAACCGAGCGTGGGTCACCAACTAATTGAACCTCAACCCCTCCCTCATTTAAATCAGGCTGTAAGAGCCCTAACCGGGAACCCTCTTACAGCCTGATTGTTTTTAGTGGTAGAATCACTTTCTCGATCCGGCTCCGTCGGAAAACGACGCCGGACAAACAATCCTTGAGGAGTATCTATGAGTGTTACATTAACCGAAGGCGCCATTAAGAAAATCAAAGAATTTTACGCCCAGGACAAAGAACTGGCGGGCAAGAAACTGCGCGTGTACGTGGAAGCGGGCGGTTGTTCCGGTTATTCCTACGGTTTTAAATTTGACGACTCTACCCCCGCCGATGCGAAACAGGATTACGACAGTTTCAGCGTGGTGATTGATCCGGAAACCGAAAAGAAAATCAGCGGTTCCACGATCGACTACAAGGAAGATTTCGGCCAGGAAGGCTTCGCCATCACCAATCCCAACGCCAAGAAGTCCTGCGGCTGCGGCAACTCCTTCGAAGCTTAATGATCACGCTGACCGAGCGCGCCGCCGCGAAAGCGAAACAGCTTCTCGAGAAATCGGGCAAGCCCAACGCGGCGCTCCGTTTAAGCGTCATCTCCGGCGGATGCTCGGGGCTTGAGTACAAAATCGGTCCCGCCGACGGCGAGCCGGGCCCGCGCGATCAGGTCACCGAAAGCCACGGCGTAAAAATCTTCTTCGATTCCAAGGTCATTTTGTATATGGCCGGCTCCGAACTCGATTATGTTTCGTCCCTCACCAGCTCCGGCTTTAAAATCAAGAACCCCAACGCCGCCGCCGAATGCAGCTGCGGCCAATCCTTCACGGTTTAATACGTGTCCGAAAAAATCGCCCTCGACTTAAACGATATCGCCTCCGGCAAAGTGGAGCTGGCGTCCTTCCAAGAAAAACTGAATAACTTCGATCTCGCGCCGTTCAAAGGCAAGCACGTGCAGCTGCAGGGCTGCGCGCCGACGTGGGCGCACTTGCTGGTCGCGGGCAAACTGGTTCCGTTGGTGACGGGGCTGGATTTCGTGATCGACGACGGAAAAGAAGGGAAGGTTATCGAGGTTTTAAAGAAGTAGTTAAAGACTTTTCAGCGTCTTGACCGCGGCAATCGGGTCGGGCGCGCCGAACACGTAGTTTCCCGCCACGAGAACGTTAGCGCCCGCCGCCACCACCTGCCGGCCCGTGATTGCATCAATGCCGCCGTCGACTTCAATACGGCAATTCAAGTTATGGGTTTTAATGTACGCGGAAATTTCCTTAATTTTGGGCAGCATGTCCGCCATAAACGATTGCCCGCCAAAGCCCGGCTCGACGGTCATGATCAAAATAACGTCCAAATCTTTCAGGTGCGAAAGCGCCAGCGCCGCCGGCGTCGCGGGCTTGATCGACATGCCCACCTTCACGCCGAGCTTTTTAAATTCGGAGATCACCACCTCCGGATAAATCGCCGCTTCCTGATGGAACGTCAGGCTCCACGCGCCCGCTTTGGCGAAGGCTTCGCCGTACATCAAGGGGTCGGTGATCATCAAATGCACGTCCATCGGCAGCTTGGTGTGTTTCTTTAGGGATTTGACGACCACGGGACCGATGGTGATGTTCGGTACGAAGTGGCCGTCCATCACGTCCACATGCAGCCAATCGGCGCCGGCCTGCTCCATCAACGCGGCGGCGTCGGCCAGCTTGGCGAAATCAGCTGAGAGAATCGATGGGGCGACCAGCACGCTCATGGCTCGAGCACCTGCTCTTCCTGCAAAACGTCGTCGAAATAAATGCGGAACCGCGTGGCTGAATTGACGCTCACCGGCACGTCCACCACATCGCCGCCTTTGTGTTCGCTGTTATAAATTTCTTTCTCGCCGCGATTGTTCCGCGCGATGATTTTCACCTGAATGCGGCTGCCCGCGTTCAACGGCACTTTGGCGCGAACCCGCGCCCCTTGGGCGCCCCCCGCCAACGGCACTATGGTCACCGTCAATTCGTCGCCGTCCAAAAGCGGCTGGCCGGCCAGCGGCTTTTGCTTGATGATGGAACCGGCGCTGCCTGCGGCCTTGGCATCTTCGCGAACTTTTATTTTGACGTTCATGCCGCGCGCCCATTCCTGCGCGTTATCCAAATGCTGGCCAATCAAATCCGGCGCGATCGGGGCGCCGGCGGGCGGCATTCCTTTCGACACCTCGACGTCGATCAGCGCGCCGCGCGTGACGATGGTGCCGGAGCTGGGATCTTGGCTGACGACCGCTTCCGCCTCGATGGAGGTGGAGAACACGTCGTTTACCGCGCCCATCTGCAGTCCTTCGCCCGCGAGTATGCTCTGCGCTTCGATGAGTTTTTTACCGGTAATATTCGGAACAAACTGAGATTGGCCGCCTTTGGAAACGACAATGTTGATGGTACGGCCCGAACGAACATGCATGCCGGCGGGCGGCGATTGGCGCAAAATGGTCCCGGCGGGCAGGCTTTCGTCGAATTCGGAGGTTTCTTCCTTCAGCGCGAGATTCAACGACGAAACCAGGTTCAGCGCGTGCGACAAACTTTTGCCTTCCAAGTTCGGCACGATGACTTCCGGGCGCGAGTGCAGCAGCGCCTTCATCATCGTGTTCAGCGAAAAAACGCCGACGATGCCGGCCACGCCGATGAACAGAATGATCAGCACCCACGGTTTCGACAAAAAAACCAGCGCGCGTTTCCACGCGGGCACGGGCGCCTCGAATTTCAGATCGGGTTCGTTCTCGGTCACCGCGCTTCTCCCAATTGTCCGCAGCCCGCGCCGATATCAACGCCCTGCGGCTTGCGCAGGCGCACGGGCACGTTGCGGGTCGTTAAAACTTTCTTGAAATGTTCGAGCGTTTCGTCGGTGGGGCGTTCGTAGGAAAGGCCGGGCACCGGGTTGTAGGCGATCAGGTTCACCCAGTAATCGCCGTGCTGGGCGGGACCGCGCACGAGGTTCGCCAGGCGCTTGGCGTCCTGATCGGTGTCGTTCACGCCGGCCAGAACGATGTATTCAAAGGTGACGCGGGAGCCCGTGGCTTTGGAGAAAGCTTTGGCGGCGTTCATGAGCTCTTTTATAGTCCACTTGGATGATTTCGGCAAGAGCTTGGCCCGCAGCTCGTCGTTGGAAGCGTGGAGTGAAATCGCGAGATTGATCTTGGGCGCTTCCGTGGCCATTTTTTCGATCTGTGGGACCAGCCCGCAGGTGGACACCGTCACGTGGCGCGCGCCGATGTTGAGCGCCTGCGGCGACCGGATGATCTGCAGCGCCTGAATGAGATTGAGGTAATTTGCCAGCGGCTCGCCCATGCCCATGAATAAAATGCTGTCGATGGGCTTGCCCGTCACTTCTTCCACCCACAAGATCTGCTCGACGATTTCCGACGGCGTTAAATTGCGTTCAAACTTTACTTTGCCCGAAGCGCAGAACACGCAGCCCCAGGCGCAGCCCACCTGCGTCGACACGCACAAGGATTGTCGTCCTTCAAACGGCAGGTATACGCAGGAAAAAGTTTGGCCGTCGCGCGTTTTGAAAAAATAGCGGCTGGTGCCGTCGTCTTGGGAGGTTTTTACGCTGTCCACGCCGAGGATGCGCAACTCCACCTCGTTTTTAATTTTGTCGCGAAAAGATTGCGATAGATTCGACATGGCGTCGAAACTTTTGGCGCGCTTGTTGAACACCCAATCGGCCAATTGCTTGGCGCGAAACGCGGGCTCGCCCATTTTTTCAACGAGGTCGGGCCATTGGCTCATGGGAATATCGAGAAGCGCTTGTTTATGACTCAAATTTTTCTCCAGGCGTTAGCCTAGCTCCTTGCCAAAACGCCCAGGCGTCCATGGCCTTCTTTCCTTCGGGCTGGACGCTCTTAAGCACCACTGTACCATCTCCAGCCTGAACGGTGATCCCATTCTTGTCCGCATCGACAATCGTTCCCGGCGCTTTTTTCCCGGGCATGCCCGGCGCAGCTTTATGAATTTTCAATGTTTTCCCGCTGAGCTTGGTAGACGCGATGGGCCATTCGGCCACGCCGCGCACCCGGTTTACGATTTGCTCGGCCGGTTTGTTCCAATCGATCCGTCCGTCTTCCTTCTTCAACATGGGCGCGTGCGACGGTTCGCCCGTTTGCGGCTCCTTGGTAATTTTTCCGGCGGCGATGTCGGTGAGCACCGCTTCCAATTGCGACACGCCGAGTTTGACCAGTTTTTCTTTGAGCGTGAGCGCGTCGTCCGTCGGCTCGACGGTCAGCTTGTCCCGTCGGAAAATGGGGCCCGCGTCCATCTCCTTGACCAACCAAAACGCCGTCGTGCCGGTTTCTTTTTCCCCGTTGATCAGCGCCCACTGCATCGGCCCCGCGCCGCGGTATTTCGGCAGAAGCGAAAAATGAATGTTGATGGTGCCGAGCTTCGCGGCGTTGATCACTCTCTCCGGCATGATGCGGCCATAAGCGACGGCAATGCCCACCTCCGCTTTGATATCGGCCAGAGATTTAATGATTTCCGGCGTCCACGGGCCTTCCGGTTGGAACACCGGGATATTTTTGGAGAGCGCCAACGCTTTGGTCGGCGGCGAGGTCACCGTCATGCCGCGGCCAACCGGCTCATCCGGCTTGCATACGACGCCCACAACCTGATGATTTTGGATCAGCCAATCGAGAAAGGGAACGGCGATGGCGGGGGTGCCGAAGAAGAGAACTTTCACAAGTTCCCGAATGTTACCAAAGCTTCTCTTTCTTCAGGCGGCGGATGGCCCAATGCATTTCGAGCCGGCGTTTCAGCGGAGCGCGGTGGATGATCATTTTCCCGTTCAAGTGGTCGATCTCATGCTGCAGGCAGCGCGCGAGCAGGCCGTCGCCTTTGATGGTGATGGGCAGGCCTTTTTCGTTCATGGCCTTAACCGTGACGATGGTCGAGCGTTTAAAACTCGCGCCGCCGACGCCGGGCAAGGACAAGCAGCCTTCCTCGCTTTCGGTTTTCCCTTTCTTCTCGACGATCTCGGGGTTGATGATCACAAATTGTTTGCTGCGGTCTTCGGGTGTGACGTTAATGACAGCTAAGCGCAAGGAGAGGCCGACTTGTGGGGCGGCAAGACCGACGCCGTTGGCGGCGTACATGGTTTCGTACATGTCTTTGATGAGTTTTTGGATTTCGGGGCCCAAATCCTGGACGGGCTTGGCCATTTTGCGCAGAACCGGCTCACCGTAGCGGGTGATCCGCAGAAGCGACACTTAATTCACTCCGTGCGGCGGGGTCGGCGCCTTGCGGCGGTTTTCGGCGATCTTCATGCGCAAAATGGCGCGGGCGAGCGAAGCTTCGGCGGCGGCAAAATCGATTTTTTCCGTCTGTTCTTCGGCTTTGAGAACGGTTTTCGCCCGCTCCACCGCCAGACGCGCGCGTTCCAAATCAATCTCTTCGGCGAGCTCGGCGGTTTCGGCAAAAATGGAAACCTTGCTGCCTTTCTGCACTTCCAAAAATCCGCCGGTGATGGCGACATGAGAAACAGCCCCGCCTTTTTTCAGCCGCAGCTCCCCCAGCCCCAGCTGGGTCAGAAGCGGCGCGTGGTGGGGCAGGATCCCGATCTGGCCGTCGAGCGTGGGCGCGGCGATGTAATCAACATCGTCGCTGAACACCTGGCGCTCCGGCGTGATGAGATCGACGTGGATCGGCATTAGGCGTTGAGTTTCTTCGCTTTCTCTTCGGCTTCTTCGATGGTACCGACCATGTGGAAGGCGGCTTCCGGAAGATGGTCCCATTTGCCTTCGCACAATTCTTTAAACGCGCGGATCGTGTCTTGCAATTTCACGTAGCGGCCTTCGAAGCCGGTGAACTGCGTGGCCACGAAGAACGGCTGCGACAAGAATTTCTGAATGCGGCGCGCGCGGCCGACCAAGATCTTATCGTCTTCGGCGAGTTCGTCCATACCGAGAATGGCGATGATGTCTTGGAGTTCTTTGTAGCGGTTCAAGATCTGCTGAACCTGGCGGGCCACGTTGTAGTGCTCCTCGCCGACGATGCGCGGGTCCAAAATGCGCGAGGTGGATTCGAGCGGGTCGACCGCCGGATAAATGCCGAGTTCGGCGATCTGGCGCGAAAGAACGGTGGTCGCATCCAAATGCGAGAAGGTCGTGGCGACGCCCGGGTCGGTCAAGTCGTCGGCGGGCACGTAAACGGCCTGCACGGAGGTGATCGATCCGTTCTTGGTCGAGGTGATGCGTTCTTGCAGACCGCCCACTTCGTTGCCCAAGGTCGGCTGATAACCGACGGCGGACGGCATGCGTCCCAAGAGCGCCGACACTTCGGCGCCCGCGAGAACAAAGCGGAACACGTTATCGATAAAGAGCAGGACGTCCTGGTTTTCCTGGTCGCGGAAATATTCAGCCTGCGTGAGAGCGGTTAAGCCCACTCGCGCGCGCGATCCCGGCGGCTCGTTCATCTGTCCGTAGACGAGGACCGTCTTGGACAACACCGAGTTGCCGTCGGCGAGCTTCGCTTCCTGCATTTCGTTCCACAAATCGTTGCCTTCGCGGGTGCGTTCGCCGACGCCGCCGAAAACGGACACGCCGCCGTGCTGCTTCGCGACGTTGTTGATGAGTTCCATGATGATGACGGTCTTGCCGACGCCCGCGCCGCCGAAGAGACCGATTTTTCCGCCCTTCGCGTACGGTTCCAGAAGATCGACGACTTTAATGCCGGTTTCGAACACCTGCGGCGTCGACACCTGGTCGGTGAACGGCGGCGGCGCGCGGTGAATGGGCAGGTGCGTGGTGGCTTTCACGTCGCCGCGGTTGTCTTTGGGTTCGCCCAGAACGTCGAGCAAACGGCCGAGGCACGCTTTACCGACGGGCACCGTGATCGGCGCGCCGGTGTCGGTGGCGACCATGCCGCGGCTTAAGCCCTCGGTGGGCCCCAGCGCGATCGCGCGGATCGTGTTGTCGCCCAAGTGTGAGGCGACTTCCACGGTTAAATTGACTTTTGTTTTGGCGCCGCCC
>CAZCJA010000063.1:0-7197 GCA_964499015.1 uncultured Elusimicrobia bacterium | reverse complement strand
GCCCTGAATTTTGAGCGCGTTGGTGATGGCCGGAAGTTTTCCTTCCGGAAATTCCACGTCCAGAACGGGACCGATAACTTGAACGACTTTGCCTGTATTGCTCATTTCTTTCTCCGATTAATTCTGCAGCGCTTCTGCGCCGCCGACAATTTCTGAAATTTCTTTGGTGATCGCCGCCTGACGAACTTTGTTCATCGTCAGCGTCAGCGAGTAAATCAGGTCGCGCGCGTTGTTGGTGGCCGATTCCATGGCCGACATGCGGGCCGCCAGTTCCGCCGCCTGCGATTCCAACAGGATCCGGTAAACCTGGGCCTTGATGTAGCGCGGCAAAAGCTGTTCCAGGATAATTTTCTTGCCCGGCTCATACAGGAAATCCTGTTCGGGCTTCACGTCCTCGAAGTCGCCGATGGGCAAAAGCTCCTGCACCGTCAACTTCTGCTGCAGGCGCGATTTAAATTCGTTGTAGATCACGAACACCTTTTCGATGTCCGGGTTCATGAAGGCGTCGATCACGTCCTGGCCGATCAGCTCCGCCTGCTTGTAGCCGAGCGCCTGGAAAATGCCGATGTATTCTTTTTCGATCTTGCGGTTGAAGCGCCGGAAAAAATCGCGGCCTTTGCGCCCCACGATTGAGAGCCGGATTTCCTTGTCTTCGTGATCTTTCAAAAAGTGAAGCGTCTTGCGGATCAAGTTGGCGTTGAAACCGCCGCAGAGCCCGCGGTCCGCGGTGACGAGAAACACCGCCCATTTGCCCGTGGTGCGCTTCTGAAAAAACGGATGGTGCAGCTCAAACTGGTCGACGCCCGCGGTGTTGGTCAAATACGCCAGTTCGCGCAGCAAATGGTCGAGCTTGTTGGCGAACGGGCGCGCCGCGACGATGCGCTCCTGCGCTTTGTTCAGGCGTGCGGCGGCGACCAATTTCATCGCCTTGGTAATTTGCTGCGTCGATTTGACCGACTTTACTTTACGCCGTAGCTCTCTGAGTGAAGCCACTCTTGAACTCCTGAACCACGTCGGCGAGCTTTTTCTGCAGCGCGTCCGACATTTTCTCGTCCTTGCGGATCTCGTTGTAGATGTCCGCGTGTTTGCTGTCGATATAGTTTAGAAGGCCCGTTTCGAATTCACGAACCTGTTTGACCGGAATGTCGTCCACGAGACCGCGAACGCCGGTGAAAACAACGATCACTTGCTGCGCCACGTCCATCGGCACGTATTGGCCTTGCTTGAGCAGTTCCACCATGCGCTGGCCGCGGGCCAATTTTTGTTGGGACGATTTGTCCAGTTCGGAAGCAAACTGGGCGAAGGCCGCGAGTTCGTTGTACTGGGCCAAGTCCAAGCGGAGCGGGCCCGACACCTGGCGCATCGCTTTGATCTGCGCGGAACCGCCGACGCGCGAAACCGAGAGACCCACGTTAACGGCCGGACGGACGCCCGCGTAGAACAAGCTGCTTTCCAAATAGATCTGGCCGTCGGTGATCGAGATCACGTTGGTCGGAATAAAGGCCGACACGTCGCCGGCTTGCGTTTCAATGATCGGCAGCGCGGTCAGTGAACCGCCTCCGAGTTCTTTCGAAAGTTTACAAGCGCGCTCCAAAAGACGGGAGTGCAAATAGAACACGTCGCCCGGGTACGCTTCGCGGCCCGGCGGGCGGCGGAGCAAAAGCGACATCTGGCGATAAGCCTGCGCGTGCTTCGACAAGTCGTCGTAAACGCAGAGCGCGTGCTTGCCGTTCCAGGTGAATTCTTCGGCCATCGCGCAGCCCGAATAGGGCGCGAGATATTGCAGCGGGGCCGCGTCGGCGGCGCCGGCGGCGACCACGATCGTGTAGTCCATCGCGCCTTTGTCGGTGAGCGTCTGCACGACGGAGGCGATGGTGGACTGTTTCTGGCCGATCGCGACGTAAACGCAGATCGGGCGGTCCTTCACATTCTTCTGGTTGATAATGGTGTCGATCGCGACGGCGGTTTTGCCGGTCTGGCGGTCGCCGATGATCAGCTCGCGCTGGCCGCGGCCGATCGGGATCATGGCGTCGATGGCTTTGATGCCGGTCTGCAGGGGTTCTTTCACGCTCTGGCGGGCGATAACGCCCGAGGCGATCACTTCGACGGGGCGCGTCTTGGTCGTTTTGATCGGGCCTTTGCCGTCGATCGGCTGGCCCAGCGGGTTGACCACGCGGCCGATGAGCGCTTCGCCCACCGGGACTTCCATGATGCGCTTGGTGCGCTTCACGGCGTCGCCTTCTTTAATGTGGTTGTCGCGGCCCATCATGGCCACGCCGACGGAGTCGGTCTCGAGGTTCAAGACCATGCCGAAGGTGTTTTGCGGAAATTCGAGAAGCTCGCCGTTCATCGCGGACTCAAGTCCGTACACGCGGGCGATGCCGTCGCCGATCTGGAGCACATGGCCCACTTCTTTCAGTTCGGTCTTTGATTCGAAGCCTTTGATCTGCTGTTTGATTGCGCTGGTGATTTCTTCGGGTTTAATTGCCATACAAATTCCTTTTGTTAGTTAGCACTGTGCGCGAGCTGCTGGCGCATGTCGTCGAAGCGGCCGCGGACGCTTAAGTCCAAAACCTTGTCGCCGGATTTGACCCACAAGCCGCCGAGCAAGTCCGCGGCCATCTCAAATTTTCCCATCACTTTGCCGCCGAGAACGGAGGCCAAGTTTTTTTCGATCTCGCGCATCTGCGGCTCGGTGAGCGTCGTCGCGGATTTCACCAGCACGCGGTGAATGCCCAGCGAGGCGTCGGAGAGCTGCGTGAGCTGCGCGGCGATGTCCGCGAACAAGTCCAAGCGCTTGCGCTGAGCGAGCAGCTCGACGCATTTAAGAATGAGCTTGTTCGAGGTGATCGTTTTCACCAGCTCCGCTTTTTCCGCCGGTTTGATCAGCGGGTTGACCAAGGCCTTGGCGAACGCGGGCGTGGCTTTAAGCGTCGTCACCACGTTGTCCATGCCGCGCTGAACATCGTCCAGCGTGCGGCTTTCCTGCGCCAGCTCGTAGAGCGCGCGGGCGTAGCGCTTGGCGACCGTGATGTTTCTCATCGCGCCGCCTTGATCTTGCCGATCGAATCGTCCAAGACGCTCTCGCGGACTTTGTTGTCCACCGAGCGCTGAAGGACTTTTTCCGCCATCGCGAACGACAAGTCCGCGACTTCTTTGCGCAGCTCTTCTTTCAAGCGGTCGGTTTCCTGCGAGAGGTCCTTGCGGCCTTTCTCGAGGATCTTGTCCGCTTCGGCTTTGGCGGCGGCCGTTAACTGGACGCGGGTGCGATCAGTGTCGGCCTTGGCCTGCGCGACCATCTCTTGGATGGTCCGCTGGGCGTCGGCCAGCTGAGTTTCGTATTTCGCGCGCAGCGCTTCGGCCTCTTTCTGAGCGGCCTCGGCGCGGTCCAAGTCGCCGCGGATTTTTCCTTCGCGCTGGTTGAGCCCGTCAATGATGGGCTTCCACGCGGCCTTTTTCAAAACAAGGACGAGCAGCAAGAACGTCGCCACCGTCCAGAACATTAGGCCGAAATCCGGCTGAAGAATTTTATCCACGGGACCTACCTCTTTTGGTTAATCGTTTTTAATTTAGTGAGCGGCAGCAGCGGCCGGGGCGTCAGCGTGAGCGGCGGCTGAATAGTCCGGTCCGGCTTTGAGCGCGAGCAGCAAGCAAATAACGAGCGCGAACAAACCCAAGCCTTCAATGAGAGCGGCCGGGATGATCATCGAGGTGCGCAAGTCGCCGGCGGCTTCAGGCTGGCGAGCGGTGCCTTCGAGTGCGGCGCTGGCCAAACGAGCAATACCGAACGCGGCGGCGATCAAGCAGATGCCCGCGCCAAAACCGGCGGCAATGTAGCCCAAGCCCAAGAACAACAATTGATTTGTCATGACAGTGACTCCTATTAATTAATTTATTTAAGACTCAGTGCGGGTGCAGCGACGCGCCCACAAAAATGGCTGTGAGAAAAGTGAAGATGTACGCCTGAAGAAAACAGACGAAGGTTTCAAGAATGCTGAGCCCCACCGCAATCGGGATGGACCCGACGTTCACCAGCGCCGAACCGAGCAGGAAGCTCAGGCTCAAGAACGCCAATAGTACGATGTGGCCGGCGATCATATTGGCAAAAAGACGAATGGTCAAGGCGAAGCACTTGGTGACCAGGCCGATCAGTTCCAGCGGCAGCATGAGGGGCACGAGCCAGACCGGCAAGCCGTGCGGAATAAAGTTTTTAAAGTGCTGAACCAAGCCGTGTTCGCGAATGCCCGCGATGTGCACGAGGAAAAACGTGCAGATGGCGAGCGCGGCCGTGACCGCGATGTTGCCGGTGGCCGACCCCGAACCGGGGATCATGCCGAGCAGGTTCACAACGAGAATAAAGAAGAAGAGCGTCAGGAAGTAAGGAAGGTATTTCCGGCCTTCGTCGCCGGTGTTGGGCAAGACAATGTCGTCGCGGACGAACACAACAAACGTTTCCAGCATGTTGCGGCCGCCCGTCGGTACCACCGGCCAGCGGCGGGCCAGCAAGCCCATGGTTACGATGAGCGCGCCGGAGGCGATCCAGAGCAGGACCGCGTGCTTGGTAATCGGCAGCGCGAGCCCGCCGAGCATAAAACCCGGATGGATCGGCTGGTCGAGCAAGTGATGTTCAAGAACGTGAAGAAAATCCATTTTTTATTTTTTGACGAAAAATGACGCCTCAAGCGCCAGAAACAAGGTCGTGGCCAGTGCCAGGGAAATCAGCGTGGCCGCCAAATTCAATTCGGTGAAACGGTGCACGACAAATGCGGTGATCGCGAAAATGACGAACCGGGCGAGCATGCCGCCTCCCCACACCCAATAAAAGGATTTGCGGGAGAAGGCCCAGCGCATTGCGATCACCGAGAGCGTCGACTGCACAAAGGCGAGTCCCACGCCGACGGTAATGCTGAGCCCCATGTTGGTCATTGTTTTTTTGTCAGGAATCGCCTGAGGAAGTTGTACAGGCCGACGGTCATACCCACGACGGCGCCGCCCAACGTAAACCACGGCTGCGTGCCTTTCCACTCGTCCAACTTATACCCCAAATAGAAGAACAAAAGCAGCGTAACTGCCAGCTGTGTTCCTTCGGACGCAAGCGCCCATGCACTTTCTTTTTGGGGTGGTTTTAAGTCGGTCAAACGAGGTGCGATTGTAAACAAAAGGAAAGGAAAAACAAACCCCCTTTCTTCTCTTTTTCCCCGTCTTGTCACAGGAACGCCTTGGGCGGCGGGTACGCTGAGAAGGACCCAGAAGGCATCTCACAAAGGAGACGGCCATGTACCAATTAAGACGCTCAACCCGGAACGGATATGAAGATTTGATGCGAGAACTCGAGGTGATTGAGCATAAATTGCTCAAAGAAAACGGGGCCCTCGCGATGGACCTGATGGTGGTCGAAACCAAGATCCGGGAGCGTTTTCAGGCGCTGGAGCATCTTGCGCAGTACGACGGCAATAGAAACGAAGGCCCGGGCATGCCGGTCGATTCTTTGCAGGCCCTGATCCCGCAAGACCTGCCCCATTTTCCGACGGTCCAAGAACTTAACGCGCAGAAACCGCGCAGCCGCATGTGGGAAACCGTCGGCACGGCGGCGCTCTTGGCCGTGTTCACGGCCCTCGGCGTTTTTGGGCTCGCTTCGGTTCTGCAGTTGGGCCTGAGCTGGATATCCTGACCGGTTTTTAACCCTCCCCTTACCCCCCTCTTTCCGATGTGTCGAAGGAGGGGGGTATTTTTTTGCTAAATTTCGCGCCATGCACGAGATCACATCAATATTAAAAGAGAGCCGGCTGTTTCGTCCGTCTCCGGATTTCGCCCAACGCGCGCACATCAAAAGCCTGCCCGACTACGAGCGGCTGTATAAGGCCTCCTTGAAGAATCCGGAGAAATTCTGGGCCGACCAAGCCAAAGCCCTGCTCACCTGGCACAAACCCTTTAAGAAAATCCTCGAATGGAAACCGCCGTTTTCCAAGTGGTTCCTGGGTGGAAAAATCAACGCCTCCTATAATTGTGTCGACCGCCACCTCTTAACCCACCGCAAAAACAAGGCCGCGATCATTTGGGAAGGCGAGCCGGGCGACGTGCGCACGCTCACTTACGACCAGCTGCATGTTGAGGTCTGCAAATTTGCCAACGTGCTCAAAGAACGCGGCCTGAAAAAAGGCGACCGCGTCTGCGTGTACATGCCGATGGTGCCGGAGCTGGCGATTGCGCTTCTGGCCTGCGCGCGCATCGGCGCGACCCACTCGGTGGTGTTCGGCGGTTTCAGCGCCGCGTCCCTCGTCGGACGCATCAACGACGCCCAGGCCAAAATGGTCATCACCGCCGACGGCGGTTTCCGCCGCGGTGTGGTGGTGAATTTGAAGCAGGCGGTGGACGACGCGCTCAAAGAGTGCCCGACCATCGAAAGCGTGATTGTTTACCAGCGCTCCAAACACGTGATCCATATGCAGACGGGCCGCGACTACTGGTGGCATGAGGTGATGGAAAACGCCTCGCCCGACTGCCCGGCGGAGCCGCTCGACTCGGAACATCCTCTTTATATTCTCTACACCTCCGGCACCACCGGCAAACCGAAAGGCATCGTCCACTCGACGGGCGGCTACCTGCTGGGCGCGACGTACACCACCAAACACGTTTTCGATTTGAAAGACGAGGACACCTATTGGTGCACCGCCGACATCGGCTGGGTCACCGGCCACACCTACATCGTCTATGGCCCGCTGGCCAACGGCGCAACCGTGGTCATGTACGAAGGCGCGCCCAATCATCCGGGGCCCGACCGGTTCTGGCAGATGATCGCGAAACACCGCGTGAATATTTTCTACACCGCTCCCACCGCGATCCGCGCGTTCATGAAATGGGGCGAACAGTGGCCGAAGAAACACGATCTTTCGAGCCTGCGCTTGCTCGGGTCTGTCGGCGAACCGATCAATCCCGAAGCGTGGATTTGGTACCACACAAATATAGGGCGTAAGAAATGCCCGATCGTGGACACCTGGTGGCAGACCGAGACCGGAGCGATCTTAATTTCGCCTCTTCCCGGCGCAACGCCCACCAAACCGGGCTCCGCGACCAAACCGCTCCCCGGTATTGTCGCCGATATCGTCGACAAGAACGGCGACCCGGTCGGCAAAGAGGGCGGCGGATTCCTGGTCATCCGCAAACCATGGCCGTCGATGATGCGCACCATCTGGGGCG
>CAZCJA010000062.1:0-14961 GCA_964499015.1 uncultured Elusimicrobia bacterium | reverse complement strand
GCTCACCGAGACCAGCATGATGTTCATGATGCCGATGCCGCCCACCAACAGGGAAATCGTCGCCACCACCGCCAAAAGAGTCGTGAACGTTTTGGTCGTTCCGGTCAATGTCGCTTGAATGTCGGCCATGTTGCGGATGGAAAAATCGTCGTCCTTATAATCGGGCAGGCGATGGCGTTTGCGCATGAGCGCGGTGATGTCGTCGGTCACGGCCTGAATCGTTTCCGGGCTGTCGCATTCGATGTAGATGTTGTCGAGGTACTTCTTGCCCATCACGCGGCGCATCCCGGTTAGAAGCGGCATGAGGATCACGTCGTCTTGGTCGCGCCAGCCCGAGGAGCCTTTGGCCGGCAGCACGCCGATCACTTCGAAGTTGATCCGGTTGATTTTAATGATCCGGCCGATCGGGTCTTCATTCTTGAAAAGATTCGCTACCGTCGTTTGTCCAAGGAGGGCGACGCGGCTCATGTTGGCGTTTTCGGCGTCGGTGAAAAATCGCCCAAAGTACGGCTGGGAGTTGCGCATCGAGGCGTACACCGGCAAAGCGGCTTCGATGCGGACGCTGCGGTTTTCATTCCCGTAGACGACCTGGGCGTTTCCATTCACATTGCCGTCGACCGCCTTAGCGTTCGGAATGCTTCTGAGCGCGTCGATGTCGTCGAGAAGCAAGCGGCTGAAGCCTTCGCCGCTGCGCACGCCGCCTTGACTGGGAGCCTCGGGCCGGAGCATCAGCAGGTTTGAGCCCAACCCCGCGATCCGCGCTTCGATCGCTTTCTGCGCGCCGCGGCCCATGGCGAGCATGGCGATCACCGCCGCCACGCCGATCAAAATGCCGAGCACGGACAGGCCGCTGCGCACTTTGTTGTTGGTGAGCGCGCGCAGGGCGGAGGTGGCTTGCTCCTTTAATTCACCAAGGAGATGGGTTCCTCCCCGTTCTTCGTCAACGGGGAGGCTAGGTGGGGTGGTTTTCACCGGGGCGGCGGATTTTCGTTCGTCCTTCACGATCTTTCCATCTTTAATGTGGATGACGCGCCGCGCGCGCGAGGCGATTTCCAAATCATGTGTGACCAGGATGACGGTAATGCCGCTTTTGTTGAAATCTTCCAGCATGTTGAGAATTTCCGCAGCCTGGTCCGAGGCCAAATTTCCGGTCGGTTCGTCGGCGAAAATAATTTTTGGATCGTTCACGAGCGCGCGCGAAATCGCCACGCGCTGCTGTTGTCCGCCGGACAACTGATTTGGTTTGTGCTCGAGCCGGTTGCCCAGCCCCATTTTTTCGAGGATTTTTTTCGCGTATTCGGCGCGGTTGGGAGCGGAGGAATAAATCATCGGCAGCATCACGTTGTCGAGGGCGGAGGTGCGCGCGAGCAGGTTGAACATCTGGAAGATGAAACCGACTGTTTTGGAGCGCGTGCGCGCGGCTTCGTCGTCGGTTAATCGCGAGACGTCTTTGCCGAAGAGGGAGTACGTCCCGCCGCTGGGCCGGTCGAGCAGACCCAGGATCTGCATCAGCGTGGATTTTCCGGAACCCGACGGGCCGATGATCGCCGCAAATTCGCCCTGCTCGATCGTTAAATTGACGTCGTTCAACACCTTGAGTTCGGTGTCGCCCATCTTGTAAACGCGGCTGATGTTTTTGAGTTCGATCAGCGCCACGCGGCTACCGCTGCTTCTGCCCGTCGCGCGCGCGATTTTGCTGAGCCTGTTTCGCCGGCGGATTAAAATTAAGCGGGCTTTGCTGTGCGCTCTGTTGCGGGCGGTATTTGCCGCGCGTGATCACGATTTTGTCGCCTTCGTTCAGTCCGCCGGTCACTTCCACGCGGTTTCCGCTTTGGATGCCGATTTCGATCGCGTGTGGAACGGGTTTGCCGTCCGGCCCCGGCAGCATGACGTTCGGGCCGTTACCGCCGCCGCTGATCGCGTCGGAGGGAATAGTGAGGACGTCTTCTTTCCGCTCCAAAATGAGCGTGACGTTGGCGGTCATCTGCGAGCGAAAGAACGGCGGCGCGTCTTTGGGCAGGACTTTCACTCCGTAGGTGATCACGTTGGACACGTTTTTGCCTTCGTAAAGAATTTGCGACACCGTCCCTTCGATCGTTTGATCGGGATAAGCGTCGAGAACGATGCGCGCGGGCACGTTTAAGCGCACGCGGCCAATATCGGCCTCGTCCACGCGCGCCAGCACGATCAATTTGTCGGACATGGCGAACAAAATGGTGCCCGCGTCCACCGTTTGGCCGACCACGACGTTCTTTAAAATCAAAACGCCCGACAGCGGGGCGACGATGGGGGTGGGCTTGTAGCTGTCTTCCCATTTTTTCACTTCCGCGGGCCCCTTGGCGCGCGCCGCGTCCAAAATGGCGGCGCGATCGCTTGAGCTCATCCAGGCGAGCAGCTGTCCGCGCTTCACCGTGTCGCCTTCTTCCGCCAACAATTCTTCGATGCGTCCCGAAATCGGCGGTTTGATTTCCACGCGATTCATCGGCGTCACTTCGCCAGTGGCTTCAACGGTGCGCTCCAAGGCGCCTTTCTCGACGGCGACGATCCGCGTCGCGCTCGCCGCGCTTTCTTTGCTTTTCTTTTTCGAACGCCAAATCCAAAATCCGCCGCCCGCCATAATCAGAACAAGCGCCGCGATAATTATCTTTTTCATTGTAGGTCTCCCAATCCTTTGCCGCGCGCATTATCCCAATCCGCTTCGGCGAACACCGCATTTCTCTGAGCTTGAATGACGCTCCGTTCAAAATTGACCCGCTCCGTGACGATCCGTTCCCAATCCTCGTAGCTCATGAGACCGTTGGAATAGCGAATGTCGGCTTCTTGATTGCGCTGGCGCGCCGCGTTTAGAAACGCGCGCTGCACCTCCACTTGTTCGACGGACGTGGCAAAACCGGCGTAGGATGATTCCAGCGTGCTGCGCACGTTGTAGCGCGTTGAACGCAGGTTTTCGTCCGCCTGTTCGCGCGCGCGTTTGGCGGCCGCGACCGAATAATAAGCCGAGGTCGGCCCGCCGCCGAAAATGGGCAGGCTCAACGTGGCGCCGGCCGACCAGCCGTAATCTTCGTCCGGGAAATAGTCGGGACCTTCGACCGATCGGGAGTAGCTGGCGGACACGCTGGGGAACAAAACACTGCGCGCGCTCGATAAAAATGCGTCGGCGCTTTTCAGTTCCGCGCGGCTGCGCGCAACAGTGGGATGATTTTCGACAAAATCGGCGGGATTTCCGGCGTCGGACGGGAGCGTCTGCGTCACCAGTGTGCCCGTGGCGATTGTGGTTTCAAACGTTTCTTCGCCCAATTGGCGATTGAATTCCTGTTCGGCCGCGCGCCGGTCGCGCTGGGCTTGGTTTGCGCCGGATTCGGCGTCCATGAGTTCGGCCTGGGAACGCAGTTTGTTGCCTTTGGATTCGCGGCCGGAATCGTAGCGGAGGGAAACCAGGCTCGCGTTGTTTTTGCGGATGTTCAGAATGATTTGGGCGACGCGCACCTGTTCCTGCGCGAAGAGCAGATCGGCGAAGGCGCGCCGCAGGTTGAGTAAAACGTTGGCCGAGGCCAGCCGGTACGATGCGGCGGACTGTTCAAAACTGGCGCGCGCCGAAGAAATACCAGCGTAGCCGGACATGGTGAAAAGATCGAGGCTGACGCGCGCGCTGCCGGACCAGCGGTTGGAATCGGAACTGTCGCCCTGCGTGCGCGTGTAGCTGTTGGAGAGATCGAGCTGGGGAAAAAGAGTGTTGAAGCTTTCTTTGTAGCCGGCGCGGCGGCTTTCGAGGCCGCGGTCAGCGGCGAGGAGATCGGGGTTTTTTTGGGAGGCGATGGCGACGCTGTCCTGCCACGTGAGCACGCGCTCCGCTCGAACGGAAGCGGGGAGAATGATGAGCAGAAACAAAAGCGCGCATTTACGGTTTCTGTGGTCCATTGCCATTGCGTTTTCTGCGACGCTCGTCCCGCTTCTTTTCCAATTCGTTGAATTTTTCCACTTGGTCCGGCGTCAGGATCGCGCGGATCTCGTCTTGCGTGGTCTTGCGCATTTCTTCAAAACGCGGGCGGACGTCGCCGTGCAGCGCGTCCATTTTCTCGCGTTTGTCGGCCAATATTTGAGCGAGCTTCTTGCGCTGTTCCGGCGCGAGATCGAGTTTCTTCGCGAAAAGTTTCACCATCCGCTGGTTGCGGATTTCAGGTTGACGGTTTTCCATGCGGCGGTGTTCCACACCGCGCCAGGCGACGGAACTGCCGATCAGCAGCCCCGCGACGAACGTTAAAACGAGCGGGCCCCATTTTTTCATTGCAGTTCCTCCGCGGTGAAGCCGAGCACTTCATCGTTCTGCGCGTTCTCGGCGAAAATCCACTGCGCCTCGGCGCCTTTATCGGCCAACAAGAGCGTTTCCGCGGAAAGCTCCGTCCGCGTGCCGGCGAAGGTGACGGCAAAAAGGAGCGCCGCAAAGCCGAAGCCAAAGGAGGGAACCAGCCAGCGAAGCCAATTGTTCTCCAGGGCCTGTTCGCGGTCGAATTCTTCGATCCGCGCCATCACGCGCGAAACGAAAATCTCGGAAGGCGGCACGTCCGCCTTCCGAAAAAGGGCATTGCTGATGCGGGTCCAGAGATCGTTGTTTTCCATATTGCTCCTATTGATTAGACGTCGGATGGTTTAAAAAGGTGTCGCGTTTTTTCTTCCAAATCGGCCCGGGCGCGTTTAAGTCGGCCTTTGACGGCATCCACGGAAATTTTCATAAACGCCGCTATTTCTTCGTACGAAAATCCATTACTTTCTCTCAGTATCAGTATGTTTCGGTGTTCTTCGGAGAGGGTGGCCAGCATGCGGCGGGCTAAGTCTTGGTTTTCCAGGGACAGCTCGGCGTTGGCGGGGGTGCTGAGCAACGCTTCCATTTGGCCGGCCTTTTCTTCCAAAAGGGCGTCCCAGGAATCGAGCTTTTCGCGGGTGCGTTTGCGCAGCACATCCAAACAATGGTGATAGGCGATCTGATAAAGCCACGTGGAAAATTGGGCCTCGCCGGTAAATGTGGAGAGCGCTTTGTAGGCTTTGAGAAAGGCGTCTTGGGCGGCATCATCGGCTTCGGCGGGATTGCGCAACAGGGAGCGGCACAGCGCGATGATTTTTTGATGGTGGCGGCGCACCAATTCGGCAAACGAATCTTTGTCGCCGGCGAGGATGCTCTTGATCAGTTCGGCGTCGGTCATGAAGGCGGAAGTGTACCACGGAACTTGGCGCGGGCGAAACCGTTGTAAAATGGCGAGGTGAAGAACATGAAAAAAATCGACATTAGACGTTCAAACGAACGGTTCAACACAAATATTCCCTGGTTGGATTCCAATCACAGTTTCAGTTTCGGGCCCCACTATGATCCGTCAAACACGCATCACGGGATGCTGCTCGTGAGCAACGACGACGTGATCCGGCCCGGAACCGGTTTCAGCACGCACCCGCACCAGGACATGGAAATCGTCACCTGGGTCTTGGACGGAGAAATCGCCCATAAAGATTCCGAAGGCAACGAAGGCGTTATTTATCCGGGGCTCGCCCAGCGCATGAGCGCGGGCCGCGGCATTTGGCACTCGGAAATGAACCCAAGCAGCAAAAACGAAGTGCGCCTGGTGCAGATGTGGGTTACTCCCGACACCGAACGCATCGCGCCCGGCTATGAACAGCTGGACATCAGCGCCAACTTAAAAAACGGCGGGCTCGTGCCGATCGCATCGGGACGCCGCCATCAAGGCGCGATCACGATCCGCCAGAAAGGGGCGGTGTTGTGGGGCGGGCGGCTGCGTCCGGGGGAAACCGTGAACGTGCCGGATTCCGCTTATTCACATGTGTACATTGCCAAAGGATCGGCGTCGTTGGAGGAAGCCGGCACGCTGAACGAAGGCGACGCCGCGCGGCTCACTGCTGCGGGCGGCCGAAAACTCTCCGCCGATGCCAAAACCGGCGCCGAAGTGCTTATTTGGGAGATGGCCGGATAATCCTTGTCCGGAGAGCGGGACTTATTTAGAATCCCCGCTCTCTTATGGCCGTCGTTGACTCCGCGATCCCATCCGTAAATCCAAAGCGCAGCCGCTGGAAGCTGTGGCTGTTCCTTATTGTTATTGTCCTGCCTGCGCTCGTTTTTTCCGTTTATACATGGGCGACGCTTCATTTTGTTTATGGGCGCGGTGAACGGGCCGGCTTCGTTCAGAAAATTTCCCGGAAAGGGTGGGTCTTCAAAACCTGGGAAGGGGAATTGGCCATGGTGAATTTGCCCGGAACAGTCCCGGAGATATTTCAATTTTCCGTTCGCAATGACGATGTGGCCGCTCGCATCCAGGATAGTATGAACCAGCGCGTTGTGCTTCATTACGACGAACACCGTGGGATTCCCGTCAACTGGTTCGCGGAAACACGGTATTTTGTTACCGGGGTTACACCGGTCAACGAAACACCGCCTGCCGTTCCAAAATAAAAAACCTTTTTTAAAATAAATAACAGGGGAGTGCTTATGTTCAAAGAGTTCAAAGAATTCGCCATGAAGGGCAATGTCATTGATATGGCCGTCGGCGTTGTGATTGGCGCGGCGTTTGGAAAAATTGTGACGTCTTTGGTCAACGACATCATCATGCCGGCCGTCGGCATGCTGATGGGTAAAGTCGATTTCAAAAATTTGGTCGTCACGCTGAAAGACGCTACCGAAACCGCGCCGGCGGTAACGGTGAAATACGGCTTGTTCATCAACAATATCATCGATTTCACGATCGTTGCCTTTTCGATTTTCCTTGTGATCAAAATGATCAGCAAAATCCCGCGCCGCAAGGCCGATGCCCCCGCCGCACCGGCAAAATAATAGGAGAAACAAATGTTCGTTAAAAAATTAACCCTCATCGCTGTTGCCCTCGCGGCGTTCAGCTCGACACTCAAAGCCGCCGACGATAAGCCCTGGAAGAACGTGACGGAGGCTTCCTTCGTCAGCGCGAACGGGAATTCCAAAGCGCACACCGCTTCCGGAAAAAACACGTTTAGCTACGTTTGGAATAAGCTGACCACGCTGGAACTGATCGGCGGCGGTTTGGGCTCAAAAAGCGAAGGGAGCACCACGGCGGAGCAATACTACGCCAGCGAAAAACTTTCGCATAAAGTGACCGACCGCAATTATGTTTTTCAACTCTATCGCTGGGACAAGGATCGTTTCGCCGGCATTCGCAACCGTCATGACGGGTCGGTCGGCGCGGGACGCGAGTTTTTTAAGCGAGAGAAAGACCTGTTGATCGGCGAAGCCGGCGGCGGTTACATCAGCGAAGAACGCGTGAACGCGCGCACCAACGGGTTTGCATCGGGCCGGTTGTACAGCAAATACACGCGCACGATCAGCGAAACCGCGAGTTTTAGCCAGGACGGCGAATACATTCACAACTTTGAAGACGGCGACGACTTCCGCGTGAAAACGGAAACATCCCTTCTCGCCGCGCTGTCGGCGCATTTATCGCTCAAAGTGTCCTACGTCTGGAAGCACGTCGGCCAGCCGCCGCTCGGCATCGGCCGCAACGACACCATCACCACTGTCGGCCTCGTCGCGACCTATTAATTAAGAATGCAGCAAGGCGTCCGGTCATCTTGGTTCGTCCGGGGGGATCTAGACGGTTTTTTTGGCTTGTTTGTCGACAACGTCCTGCAGTTGATGTTGATCGCCATTCTTTGCCAGCACGTCTGCGGCCTTCCGCCTGAACTGGTGACCGGGCGCATTTTGCCCGGCGCCGCCATCTCAATCCTTCTGGGTAATCTGTTTTACGCCTGGCAGGCGCGCCAGCTCGCTCTACAAACCGGTCGCTCCGACGTCACCGCTCTTCCCTACGGCATCAACACACCGAGCCTTCTCGCCTACGTGTTCTTCATTATGGCGCCGATCTATCACGAAACCAAAGACCCGATGCTCGCTTGGCAGGCGGGGTTGTTCGCGTGTTTTCTAAGCGGCGTGATGGAAGTCGCCGGCGCTTATGTCGGCGATTGGCTGCGCCGCAACACGCCGCGCGCGGCTCTGTTGTGCGCATTGGCCGGCGTCGCCATCACGTTCATCGCGATGGGATTTATATTTCAAATGTTCGCCAGCCCGCTCATAGCCATTGTGCCGTTGATTTTGATTTTGGGCACGTACGCGGCCCGCGTGAAGCTGCCGCTCGGGCTCCCGGGCGGTTTTTTGGCGGTGGTGATCGGTACGGCACTTGCCTGGTTTTTGCGCGGTATCGGCTTTCCCTCATTCGAACCGGTCCAGGATGCTTACACGTTTGCGGTACACACGCCCAAACCTTATTTCAGCGATCTTTTCGCGCTCTTGAACAGCCCGCGCGGCTGGTCGTACATGGCAGTTATTTTTCCAATGGGACTTTTTAATATTATCGGTTCTCTTCAGAACTTGGAGAGCGCGGAAGCCGCAGGGGACTCCTACAAAACGAAGCCGTCGCTCCTGGCCAACGGCATCGGCTCGCTAACGGCGGCGGTATTCGGCAGTCCTTTTCCAACGACGATTTATATCGGTCATCCCGCGTGGAAATCGATGGGCGCGCGCTACGGTTACTCGGTTTTGAACGGCGCGGTTATTACGCTGTTGTGTTTGATCGGCGGGATCACGCTGGCGCTGAAAGTCATTCCGCTGGAGGCCACGCTCGGCATTTTGCTGTGGATCGGCATCGTCATCACCGCGCAGGCGTTCCAGGAAGTGCCCAAATCCCACGCGATCGCGGTGGCGATGGGGTTTATTCCCTGTCTAGCCGCGTGGGGGCTCTATTTGATCGAGACCACCGCGCGCGTTGCCGGCAGTTCGCTTTTCGAACTGAGCTCGAAATTCGGCACCGATTTATACATCCACGGAATAATTGCGTTGAACCAGGGATTTTTATTGAGCTCCATGCTTTTCGCCGCGGTTCTCGTGTTTATTGTGGAGCGGGAGTTTAAGCGCGCCGCCGCGTGGCTGCTTGTCGCCGCGGTTTTATCTTTTACCGGCGTTATTCACGCTTACCAACTCACGCCCTTCGGCATCCAAAACAAATTTGGCTGGTGGGCCGCTCCTGCGTTCGGGCTCGCCTATGCCGCGAGCGCGGCCCTTCTTTTTATTTTCCATTTGAGAAAACCGCGCGCATGAGACGCGCTCTTCTCGCCGTTGCTTTCATCGCGCTCTCGGGCTCCGTCCGCGCGGCCACCCTCCAGGATGCGCATCGCCTTTATTTCCAAGGCGAATCGGAAAAAGCGCTCGCTCTTTACGAGCAGATCCTTGGGCTTATGCCGTCGGAGGAAGCCTCGCTCAGCGCCGCGACCATCGCCGCCGAACTTGGCAGGCACGACGAAGCGATCGGCATTCTCACGCGCGCGCTGAAGAAAAACCCGGATTCGTATTTCCTTCAGCGCGACCTCGCGTGGTTGTTGCTGGGGGAAGAGAAGCCGCTTAAGGCCGCGCCGCTTTTTGAAATGATCGCGGGAACGGAGGACGTGGTGTCTTTGCTCGCGCGCGGCGTTTTCGAGACCGAAATGAAGCGCCCCGACGCCGCGTCGGGCTATTTTCAAAAGATGGTGGATCGCTGGCCGCGATTATCCATGGGATACTTTTTCCTGGGCGATACGCAGGAGCGGAAGCAGGCCTATGAAGCGGCGGCCAATTATTACGAGCGGGCGCTGAAGGAAGATTCTCACTTCGTTGAAGTGCGGCCGCGGCTCGCCGCGATGTTTGAGAAGCGGAACATGATGGACGACGCCTGGCGCCAGCACGTGAAAATTACCTACGCCGACCCGGGGAATATCCAGGCGCTTGTGGGCATGGCGCGCTTGGTATCGAAGATCACCAAAAAACCGGACGAGATCGTGCCGCCCAAAGTGATCGAAAAACACCGGCCGATCACGCTGATCCGCGGCGCTTCCGATTTGCCGAAACTTCGGGTCGGCATCGGAACCTCGTCCGCGGGCAAACCCACGACAAAAAAATCCGTTCGTTTCCGCACCTCGAGCCCGTTCATGATCTTAAACGCGACCGGAACGCTGATGCTCGCGCAGGGCCGCCCGGTTGAAACCTACGACGTGCGCATCGCCACCAACAACAAGCATTTGCTTGTGCTCGCGCCGGACGGAAAAGAAATCGCGCGCAGCACGATGACGGTCCTGCTTCGGCAAATCGAACCGCAATCCAGCACGATCTTAAACGCGCTCACATACGCGCCCGGCATGACCTGGGGCGGCATGGCCGATAAGGAACTGCGCGGCGACATCGAATTCATTTTTGACCGGAAAAACAAGCGCCTCGTGATCGTTAATCACGTGAACATTGAGGAATACTGCTATGGCGTTCTCGCGGCGGAGATGCCCGTGCACTGGCCGATGGAAGCGCTCAAGTCGCAGGCCGTTATTGTGCGCACGCTGGGTTTGTACCGGAAAAGAAATTTCCGGCTCCATCGTAAGTACGGCTATGACGTGTGCGACGAACAACATTGCCAGGTGTACACCGGTGTGGGTGTGGAAAGCGACAAAGTTCGCACCGCCGTCGATGAAACACGCGGCATTATTGTCACCTATCAGGGAAATCCGATCCACGGTGTGTTTTCGTCTAATTGCGGGGGGCGGACGCAGTCGGGCGGCCAGGCGGGGTGGGGCGACGTCGCGTATTGGAAATCCGTGAGCGATGCCAGCGAAGCGCTGCCGTCGACGCCCTGGGGTTTAAGCGAGTGGCTTAAAAAATATCCGGACGTTTTTTGCCAGACATCGTCCTATGTGTGGATGCCGGAATACCGCTGGTGGCGCGTCGTGCCGGCGGACGTGATCGCGCGGCGCGTGGCGCGCAAACGCAACATCGGCCGTTTGCGGCAGATCCGGATTCTCAAACGCAACGCGGCGGGACGCGTGCGGAAAGTCCAATTTGTCGGCACGAAAAATTCTCTTACGTTGACCAAAGAACACGAAATCCGCCGGTACTTGGGACTGGGCCTGCTGCGCAGTGACCTGTTTACGATACACCGGCTCGTTGAACATGAAAAAACCAAGGCGTTTGTGATCGCGGGCGGCGGCTGGGGGCATGCGGTGGGATTTTGCCAATCCGGCGCGGCCGGCCGCGCGGACAAGGGCCAGAAATTTAGGGAAATCCTCGGGCATTATTTTCCGGGGACAATGGTCAAAGAAGTACAATGAGCGCCGAAATGGAACCAAATAAATTTCGCGGCCCCGCTGTTTTCGTCGCGGTCGGCGCCGCCGCCGCGCTCATCCTGCTCATTTTTGCATTGAAAAAAAGTTCGTTCTTATCGTTTAAGGATGAACCACCGCCTGTCATCATTTCGACCATGGCCGCCAAGCCCAACGACAACCTCGCGCTTATTCTCAAACGGGACGCCCGGCTGGCCATGCCGTACATCGTCGGCATCGAAAAAACGCTCACTCCCGTTTTTAAAGAACGCGCGCTGCGCGATAAAGACCATTTCGAAGTCGTCACCTCAACCGACGGCGTTTTCAAAAAATTGGTCTATTCGCCGAGCCGCATCGTTTCGCACGTGGTCACGCTGAGCACGCAGAACGTCTATTCCTATCAGCAGATCGTAAAACCGACGTTATGGGTGGAGAAATGGATTTCCGTGGATATAACGGAAAATTTATATCGCGACCTGCTTAAGGCCGGCTATACGGACGGTTTTGTCAGCAGTCTCTTAAACGAAGGCATCGCCGATAATATCTTCGCGTGGAAAATCGACTTTTTCACCGAGCAGCGCCCGGGCGACCGGCTGGAAGTGGTGTACGAACAGGAATATATCGTGGATGGCGACAAGCAAGTTCCGATCAACAACACGCGCGTGCTGGCGGCGATCTATCTTGGCAAGGCCACACGGAAAAAAGAAAACTACGCCTACCGTTATCAGGCCCCCGACGCAAAAAAAGCCGATTACTATGATGAAGACGGCGGGGCCCTGCGCAAAGCGTTCCTTCGCGCGCCGTTCACGCACAAGGCGTTCCGGCTATCGTCGCGTTTCTCGCGCAAACGTTTTCATCCGATTTTGCGCACGTACCGCCCGCACCACGGCATCGACTACGCAGCCGCGCATGGAACGCCGGCGGCCTCCATCGGCAACGGGAAAGTTATTTACGCGGGCTGGAAATCGGGTTTCGGCAACACGGTGGAAGTCCGGCACGATTCCAAACATGTCTCACGATACGGGCATCTTTCGAAAATTTTGGTCAATGTCGGACAATCAATTAGTCAAGGCACACAGGTGGGCCGGGTTGGGTCGACCGGGCTTTCCACGGGCCCGCATCTGCATTTCGAAATGCTGGTTAACGGCAGCCAGGTAAACTTCTTGGCGATGGATTTTCCGTCGGCGACGTCGGTGGACTCCAAGAACATGAGCGATTTTAAACGGACGCGCGACGCGTTGTTGGATAAGTTGCGGGCCAATCAGAAGGCGGTTCAGGAAACGAAGAAGACGTAAGCGCCGCGGCGCTTACGAGCGGCCGATGTATTCGTACGCCGTTTGGCCGACGTTGGCGATGAACCCTTTGGCTTTTCGGTAATTGAGGTTGTTGCCCGTCATAACGCAGATGATGTAGTCGCCCTTCGGCGTGAACACAATTCCGCAGTCATGGCAGTTCTTTCTGAGCAGTCCCGTTTTGCGGGCCAACACCCAGTTCTTCGGTAAAAATTTTCCCAAGCGGTGCGGTTCTTCCGCCCGCTTCATGATCTCCATCATCAAATCGCTGTACCCGTCGTTGACCAATTCTCGGTCGTACATTTTCTCGAGCAACATGCCCATTTCGCGCGGCGTGGTGTGGTTGTCGGATTCGTATTTAAGCTTGTCGGAGAGGCTCATGCCCATCGGGCTGATTTGGGTGACGTTCAGGCCAAACCCGGCAAACGCCTTGTTCAAATAGTCATAACCAAAAAGGTCAATGAGCATCTCGGTGGCGGTGTTGTCCGAGTGGGTGATCATCTGGTACATGATGTCGGACACGCGGAAGCGCTGGCCGACGCGCGACCATTTCATACGACCGGAGCCATAGCGAATGTGGCGTTTGCGCAGGATAATTTGGGAGTCCAAAGACAGCTTCCCTTCCTTAATGCTCTGGAAGGCCGCGGCCATGATGGGGATTTTGATGAGACTCGCGGTGATGAATTGGCGGTCGGCATTGCGCTCAAACACGTAGCCGGTTTTCAAATTCTTGATGTACACGCCGACGTCGCCATCGTAGGTTTGCACCGCGTCGGAAATGGCGGCTTCCATTTGCAGCCACGACGGTTCCGCGACCTGTGTGGGTGCCGCGTCTTCAGCCGCGTTCTTGTCGGGCTTGACCGCGACGAAAACGAAGAAGAGCGAAAATACGATGGTCGCCCACAGAATGGACTGGCTGTCTTCCTTTTTCTTCATTCCATACAAATATAAACGGATTTTCCGTCGATTGCCAGAGGAATTTTGCGCCGTGTTATCGGTCGGAAATCGCTACAATCAGCCCAATGAAATTTCACGGTTTTGTCACGATCGCGGCCCTGTTTTTAAGCGCCTGCCGGCCCAGCGCGATGTTTTATTACCCCAATCGAGTGCTATACGCGGACCCCAAAAACCACGGGGTCGACTATCAGCTTTTGGAGATTCCGAGCCTTAACGGCAACGTGCTTTCCGCCATTCTCTTTCAGACCGAGGGGAAACCACACGGAGCGGTGGTCCATTTTCACGGCAATTTCGGCAACGTCTCCAACCATTACACCCAATCCCAGTTTTTAATGAAGCATGGATTCGACGTGCTTGTCTTTGATTATCAGGGTTTTGGCGGTTCGGCCGGAAAGCCGACCCCCAAACGCACCATCGAGGACGGCCAAGCCGTGGTGCGTTATGCCCGTGAAAATCTGCGCAATCCCGACGGGGGCGTGTTCATATTCGGGCAGTCGCTCGGCGGCGCGGTGGGACTGGTCGTGATGTCGACCGAAACATTCGTGCAGGCAGGTGTTTTCGAGGCCCCGTTCTCGTCCTATCGTTCCATTGCGCGGCACGCGATCGGCAAGGCCTGGATCCTCTGGCCTATTTATCCGATCTACCCGTTCCTGGTGGGGACAAAATACGACGCCATTAAGTACGTCGATAAAATTTCACCTAGACCGTTGCTGTTTATTCATGGATCGGCGGATGAAATTGTGCCGCTGCGGATGTCGCAAGCCCTTATGGACAGAGCCATGCATCCGAAAGAATTATGGGTGATTGATGGGGCCAATCATTTGGGTTGTAAGCGGAAGGCGGGAGAGTTGTACGAGAAAAAGATCGTCAACTTCTTCCTTAATAGTAAAGGTTAATCGACGCCAGGCCTTCGATGTGGTGGTTGAAGCGCTCGCCAACGAAGCGCACCATCCAGTTTTTGTTTAAAGGAATTGTTTGCGACAGCCGCAGATGCACCACGTTTTGGGTTTCACCGATCGCATAACGCACCACGCCCGCCTTGCCGAGCGTCACCCAGCCGTTTTTAAAGGGAAATAATAAGGTTCCCGACACGCCCGCCCCGGCTCGATAGCCGTCGTCGAACACGCCGCCCACCGCTCCGTCCATCTCCACCATCGCCGAAAACGGCCCGAAGGTAATGCCGGTGCCGCCGTTCAAGCTCCCGTGCAACGCGTTCTCGGGAGATTCTTCCAGGTCTTTGGCCGGTTTGATTTCCGCGCGAACGCGCCAGGTCGGCGATTTCGACCACGGATCGTGGGGCGTCAGCGAGACGATATCGATAAAGGTGTAGTTCTCGAGATAGGTTTGGCCGCGCTCGTTATCGTGCCGCACTTTAAACGAAAACATTTCCAGTTCGCTTCCTTTGACGAAGCCCGTGGCGTCTTCCTCGATGTCGTGCAGGGCGGGGCGGATGGAAAATTCTTCAAAGGTGGTATCGCGATTGGAGCCGAACCCGATGCCGACGCGTCCGGTCGCGTGGGCGGTGTCCGGCGCCACGGGCCATTCGGCCCTCTCCCCTTGCGGGAGGGGGTTG
>CAZCJA010000061.1:11726-14995 GCA_964499015.1 uncultured Elusimicrobia bacterium | reverse complement strand
AATGATGATGAGCATGCTCCGGCTCAACATTCCCTCGGTTTTCCTCTACGGCGGCACCATCAAACCCGGCAGTTATATGGGCAAAGACATCACGGTCCAGGAAGTGTACGAGGCTGTGGGCGCCCATGCGGTCGGCAAAATCACCGACAAAGAGCTTTATGACATCGAGTGCTCAGCTTGCCCGGGCGCCGGCTCCTGCGGCGGACAATTCACCGCCAACACCATGGCCTGCGTCGCCGAGGCGATCGGCCTCGCGCTCCCCGGCTCCAGTTCGCCGCCCGCGGAAAACGTTAGCCGCGATCATTTTGCCGAAGCGGCAGGAGAAGCCGTGATGCGCATGCTCAAAGAAAACGTGCGTCCGCGCGATTTGGTCACCCGCAAATCCTTTGAAAACGCCATCGCGGTCGTGGCCGCCACCGGCGGTTCCACCAACGCGGCCCTGCATTTGCCGGCGCTGGCCAACGAAATGGGCATCAAATTAACTCTGAACGACATCGAAAAAATCTCCCACCGCACACCGGTGATCGCCGATCTAAAACCCGGCGGGAAATACGTGATGCAGGACGTTGACCGCGTGGGCGGCGTCCCGGTCATCATGAAAGTTCTTTTGGACGCGGGCCTTTTGCACGGCGACTGCATGACAGTTTCCGGGAAAACGATCCGCGAGAATCTCGCGCACGTGAAATTGACGCAAGGCCAACAGGTCGTCAAATCCGTTCAAGCCGCCACCGACAAAACCGGTGGCTTGAGAATCTTGCGCGGCAACCTGGCTCCCGACGGCGCCGTGATCAAAGTGGCCAACCTTGCCCGGCGTACACACGTGGGCCCGGCGAAAGTGTTCGACGGCGAAGACGCGGCCATGGCGGCCGTGCAAGCCAAGAAAGTTAAGAAAGGCGACTGCGTGATCATTCGCTACGAAGGCCCCAAAGGCGGCCCCGGCATGCGAGAAATGCTCGGCGTCACCGCGGCGATCGTGGGGCAAGGGTTGGGTTACGACTGCGCGCTTATGACAGACGGCCGCTTCAGCGGCGCGACGCGCGGATTTATGATCGGCCACATCGGCCCCGAAGCGCAAGCCGGCGGACCGATCGCCGTCATCAAGAACGGCGACATCATCGAGATTGATGCGGTGAAAGGAACGCTGAACGTGAAATTATCGGCGGCGGAGATTAAGAAGCGGCTGAAGAAATGGAAGCCGAAGAAAGGAATGTATCAGGCCGGCGCGCTGTGGAAATACGCCCAACTCGTGGGCCCCGCCTCCGGCGGAGCGGTCACGCACAAAGGCCCGGCGAATTACTGAAGCGTTTTGTAGCTGAGGTAGAAGGAACGGCCGTCGCGGGTGAGGTCGAAGACGACGCCTTCTTTTAGTTTTACGGAACTGATCGCCTTCTTTAAATCCGCCAGGGATTTAACTTCCACCCGGTTGATCGAATGGATTTCGTCGCCTTCGGCGAGACCGGCTTCGGCCGCTTCGGAATTCGGCGGCACGTCCGTCACCACCACGTTGTCCCCCACCTGAGAGAACGACGCGCCCAGCCATTTATGGTCTTTCGGGTCTTCGTCTTTTGAATCCGATTTATTGTTTGGCGATTTTTCGCCGGGCTGGTTGGGCATGATGGCGGTCGTCAGCGAAAGCGTTTTCTTCTTTCCGGCGCGGACAACCACAACGTCCACTTTTTTCTTGGGTGGCGTCGCGGAAACAATTTCCTGTAAGTTGACCACGCTCTCCACGTTCTTCCCATCAAACTGCACGATCACGTCGCCGCGTTGCACGCCGGCTTTTTCGGCGGGGCCGCCGGAAATCACCTGATTGACCAGCGCGCCTTTGGTGTTGTCCAAACCGAACTGCTGGGCCATCACGTCGTCCACTTCCGAAATTTCAATGCCCATCCAGCTGCGTTCAACAAACCCTTTTTCAATTAGATCCTTCAAGATGCGCTTGGCGTTGTTGACGGGGATGGCGAAGCCAATGCCCGAGAAAACACCCGTCGGGGCGTAGATAGCTGTGTTGATGCCGATCACCTGGCCTTTTAAGTTCACCAGCGGGCCGCCGGAGTTGCCGCGGTTGATGGCGGCGTCGGTCTGGATCAAATTGGCGAAGTTTTTCCCTTCAATGTTGAGCGATTGGCGGATCGCGGAAATAATACCGACCGTCACCGTCTGTTCAAGGCCGAACGGAGATCCGATGGCCACCGCCCAATCGCCGATGCGAATGGCGGCGGAATCGCCAAGCGGTACGAACGGCAGCGGGTTGGAGGATTTGATTTGGATCACGGCCAAGTCGCTGCGCGGGTCGGTGCCGATGACTTTGCCTTTAAAGGTTTTATTGGTGGAAAGCGTGACCGTTAACTGGTCGGCGCCCTGAACAACGTGGTTATTGGTGAGGATGTAGCCTTCCGGATCAATGATGACGCCGGAACCGGTGCCTTCACTGCGTTCCTCGCGCGGGTGGCGCGGCTGCTGCCGGCCCTGCGGAGCGCGCTCGCCGAAGTAGCGATAGAAAAATTCATTGGGATCGCCGAAATAAAACTCCGGATTGTCTTGGACTTTGGTGACATGCACCGCGGAGATGTTCACCACCGCCGGCTTAACCAGTTCGGCCACTCTGGCGAAAGAATTTTGAAGCGATTCCGCATCGGGATGAACTTCCAGCGGGGCCGGCGCGGCCGACTCAAGCACCATCGGCGATTTCCGGCGCGTTAATTTGTCCCACCAGCCCTGTTCCGCGCCGATGTATCCCACCGAGGTGAACAACGCGATGAGCACCATCCAATGAAAAACCCGCTTCTTAACCAACATTGAAAACACTCCTTTTAAATTCACGCTTTCTTCTCGGTTTTACCAAGCTTTAACGGCCGGAACACCGCGATCGAACTGGTGTAGCCGTGCAAAAATGTTTTCCCGCCGACCGGCCCGATTTCCCCATTGCAGAAGAAGCCGCCGACCGGGATATTCCCCACGATGGAACTTACGAGCTTCGAATCGTGGTCCGGCTCGCCGTACAGGCGGTGGCCGCGGCCCAGGCACGAGAACAGCATCGCGCCGGCTTTGGATGTTTTCCCCGCCAACGCTTCTTTTAAATTCGCCGCGTTCGACTTCATCAGCAGCAATTTTAGGTCGTCATGCGAGGTGACCGAGTCGCGCAGATGAAACTGGACCGTCTGGCCATTTCGCAGCAGCGTTCCCACCGCCAAAAAACCGTTCTTTTCATCCAGGCCGTTGATGTTACGGATGAGAAAGTCCCCTTGCTTGGGGCTGCTGTTAAACGC
>CAZCJA010000061.1:0-11716 GCA_964499015.1 uncultured Elusimicrobia bacterium | reverse complement strand
ATGACAACACCCAGAAAAAGCGACTGCTGCAGCAATTTCTGGTCGCGCTTTGACAATGTTTCGTACAACTCCTGCAAATATTCGAGCGGCGGACGGTTGTTCAGCCGCATCAAAATGTTTTTGTCGCATTCAGTGACCGTCAGCGTTTCGCCGATCGGGCGGCAGCCCTGCGCGACGATCACTTCCACGGCGATATCGCCCGACAATGCCAGGCCCACCGCGCCTTTGTGGTAGACCTTATCGTTAATGAACAAAAAGTTTTCGTTGGGCGACGCCCCGCCGGAGGCCAAGCCGCCGACTTTGGCTGAATTTGGAAACGCGAAATCCAAACCGGCGATCAGCGCATCCGAATCCAGCGAAAACGGATCGGCCAAAAGTAAAAATTGCGGGTTTTCCCGCGGGTCGCTCTTCACCAGATCGCGCCACACCTGCGGGCCATGGTCCGCGTCGGGCAAATTCTCCTGATGAAAATGAAACGGCGTTATTTTGACCTTCGGCAGGATCGCGCCTGTCAAACTTACGGCCGGGTGGCCTTCTTCTTCGTGCCCGCCGCCGATCACGCCGCCCGCGGTGCAGCCGATCAGGGTTTTAAACGGCAAATCATTCTTAAGCGACGGCCATAGACCGGCGATTTCCTTTTGATAATGGCCGGAAACGAACAACACGCCCAGATCGGCATGTTTGGTGTCGAGTTTTTCGCGAATGTCCTCGACCGCGCGTGAAAGCGATTTTTCAAATGACGCGGCGGTCTGTACGGTTGAGGCCCATTTCATGACGTATGTCCTTTGGAACTGCTTTTAACAGCTGTAACAAACGCATCGAGCCCTTGTTCCCACGGCGGCAGCGCGAGCTCGGGCGCTTTTGTGGACGCCAATACCGCGTATGCGGGACGTTTGGCCGGACGTGGGAATTCGCTGGTTGAGATCGGCTTTAGCGGCGTTTTGATTCCCATACGCTCATACAAGGCCTTGGTTAGCTCGTACCACGACGTTTGACCGGAGCCGGCCAAGTGATACGTGCCGAATGGATATTTTCCAGTAATAAGTTTGGCCACGGACGCCGCCAAATGCGGCGCGTATGTCGGCGAGCCGAACTGGTCGTTCACCACGCGCACTTCAGGCTTGGAGGCCAGCGACAAAATCGTGTTTGGGAAATTCTTGCCGATCTCGTGGTACACCCACGCCGTGCGCACGATGTAATACTGCGGATTTGTTTTCTCCACCGCGTGTTCCCCCGCCAATTTGCTTTTGGCGTAAAGAGAAAGTGGATTGGTCGGCGAATCTTCGGTGTACGGCTGCGAAACGGTTCCGTCGAAAACGTAATCGGTGGAAAAATGAAGCAGCGGAATCTCCCGGTGGGCGGTCAGAATCGCCAGGGCCAGCGGCCCGCCTTCGTTTACTTCGAACGCGGAGACGGTGCTTGTCTCAGCCAGGTCGACCGCAGTGTAGGCCGCCGTGTTAAGCACGATTTCCGGCTTGTATTTATCAAGAACCTCATCGATCTGCGCGGCGTTGGTGATGTCAAGCTGTTTGCGCGAGAGCGCAATAATCTGATTTGAAAACAGCGCGGCGACAAGGGAACGCCCCACTTGTCCTTCGGCGCCCGTGATTAATATTTTCATGAGAAGATTTGGTTAAAGAACGGCAGGCTATTGGTCAAATCGAGGAGGGTTTTCGCGGCCAGATCTTTTTTAGACAAGAGCGGCGCCGTGACCGGCCATTTAACGCCGATCGCCGGATCGTTCCACATCAGCGACGCCTCGTCCGTCGGATCGTACAGCGCGGTGCATTTGTATTCCACCTGGGCGACCTCGCTGATTACTGAAAAGCCGTGCGCGAAACCCGGCGGGATGTACAGCATTTTAAAATCCTGGGACGAAAGCGTTACGCCCACCCATTTCTTGAACGTCGGCGAGCCCCGGCGAACGTCAACCGCGACGTCGTAGATTTCCCCTTCCGTGACACGCACCAGTTTGCCTTGCGGATGTTTGAGTTGCAGGTGCAAACCGCGCAATGTTCCCTTTACCGACTTGGAATGGTTGTCCTGAACGAACTTGGCCTTGATGCCGCCCTGATGAAATTTCTTCTCATGGAAGAATTCAAGAAAAAAACCGCGGTCGTCCTTGTGCACCACCGGTTCCACCACGATCACTCCGGGCAATTCTGTTTCGGTGAATTTCATTTGATCAGGCTTAACAGATATTGGCCGTATTCATTTTTCTTCATTGGCTCTGCGAGCCGCGCGACATCGTCTTTCTTAATGTAGCCGAGCGTGTAGGCAATTTCTTCGGGGCAGGCCACTTTAAGGCCCTGGCGGTCCTGAATCGTTTGTATGAACACAGATGCCTGCAAAAGAGATTCGTGCGTGCCGGTATCGAGCCAAGCCATGCCGCGTCCGAATTTTTCCACATACAAGTCGCCGCGCTTAAGATACGCGATGTTCACATCCGTGATCTCCAGCTCACCGCGCGCCGAGGGCTTGAGCCCTTTAGCGATTTCCAGCACGTCGTTGTCGTAAAAGTAGAGGCCTGTCACGGCGAAATGCGATTTTGGATTATTTGGCTTTTCTTCGAGGCTGACCGCTTTGTCATTGGCGTCAAATGTGACCACGCCGTAACGCTCCGGATCGCGAACTTCGTAGCCGAACACCGTCGCGCCTTTTTTACGTTTTGCGGCGCGTTCCAGATACGACGAGAATTGGTGGCCGTAAAAAATATTGTCGCCGAGCACGAGGGCGACCGAATCATTGCCGACGAATTTTCGTCCGATAATAAACGCCTGCGCGAGGCCTTCCGGCTTTGGCTGGACTTCATAGGAAAGATTGAGCCCAATGGAGGCCCCATCACCGAGGAGGCGTTTAAAGCCAGGCTGCTCGTCCGGCGTTGTGATGATCAAGATATCGCGGATACCGCCGAGCATGAGGGTCGTGAGCGGATAATAAATCATCGGTTTGTCGTAGATGGGCACGAGCTGCTTGCTGACCGCGCGGGTGGCCGGATAAAGACGGCTGCCGGATCCGCCGGCGAGAATAATTCCTTTCATTTCCGCTCCTTACTTTTTTAGCCCGAGACGCTCGCGCCCGTATTTCCCACCCTGGACGGTGCGGCACCATTTGGCGTTGTCAAGATACCACCGAATGGTTTGCGCCAGACCTTTAGCAAAATCAAAACGGGGTTTCCAACCAAGCTCTCGGCGGATTTTCTTGGCGTCAATCGCATAGCGGCGGTCGTGGCCCGGACGGTCGGGAACGTGTTTGATCAGTTCTTTGTAGTTCAAGTAACCGCGGGAGATCAGCGCGTTGTTCTTCTTGGCCGGAAGAAGCTTTTCCAGGACGGCGCAAATGGTTTTAACGATCTCCATATTGGTCCGCTCGTTTTTCCCTCCGATGTTATATTTCTGGCCGAGACGGCCCTTCTTCATCGCGAGCATGATGCCGTCGCAATGGTCTTCCACATACAGCCAGTCGCGGACGTTTTTGCCATCCCCGTAAACCGGCAGGGATTCTCCTTCGATGGCGTTTAAGATCATCAACGGAATCAGTTTTTCCGGAAATTGGTACGGCCCGTAATTGTTCGAACAATTGGTGATAAGCGCAGGAAACCCGTACGTTTCGTGATAAGCGCGCACCAAATGGTCGGCGCCGGCTTTGGACGCCGAATATGGCGAATTTGGCGCGTAAGCGGTTTCTTCGGAGAACGCTCCGCGCGGGCCCAGCGAACCGTACACCTCATCGGTGGAAACGTGCAGAAAGCGAAATTGGCGGCGGGATTTCTCGGTCAGGCCCTTCCAAAAATGACGGCAGGCTTCCATCAGCACGTAAACGCCAACGAGATTGGAATGAATGAACGCGCCGGGATCATCGATCGAGCGGTCCACGTGTGTTTCGGCGGCAAAATTAACAACGGAGGACGGGCGATAGTCCTTTACCACCTCGTCCATCTTTTTGCGGTCGGCAATGTCCGCTTTCACGAACGTAACGCGATTTGAGTCCAGCACATCGCTCAGCGTGGCCAAATTTCCCGCGTACGTGAGCTTGTCCACGATAACGATGCGGCTGTCGGTTTTGCGAAGAGCCGTGCGGACGAAGTTTCCGCCGATAAAACCGGCGCCGCCCGTGATCAAAATGGTATTCATGGCGCGCACATCTTAATATATTCCCGCTATGAACGCGCTCGTTCTTGGCGGCGGAATTGCCGGTCTTTCGCACGCTCATCAGCTCCGCAAAAACGGCCACGCCGTAACGGTAATTGAGGAGTCAAATCGCGCCGGCGGCGTGATCCGCTCCGAAGAAATCAACGGCTATTTGGTTGAATTCGGCCCAAACACCGTTCTGCCCACCGCGGAACTCATCGCGCTGGTGCGCGAATCGGGTCTCGAGCCCGACATGCAGCTGGCCGACGCCAAAAGCCCCCGTTATGTACTCTTCCACGGCAAACTTCACCGCGCGCCGATGGGCCCCTTAAGCCTGCTCACCTCCTCCTTGCTCGGCATCTCCGGGAAAGCGCGGCTCTTGCGCGAGCCGTTCATCCCGCCGCGCCACGACACGCGAGACGAAACGCTTTATGATTTTTCGGCCCGGCGGCTCGGCCCGCAAGTAACGGACCGGCTGCTCGCACCGTTTGTCTCCGGCGTTTGGGCCGGCGACCTGCGCGCGCTGTCCGCAGAAAGCGCGTTCCCCAAGCTTGTGCATTGGGAACGTGAGCACGGCAGTATCTTCAAAGGCCTGCGCCGGCGCTCCCGTGTACTGGGCGTGCCCAAGGGATTGGTTTCGTTTAAGGGCGGGCTGGAAGCGCTGCCGTACACGCTTGGCCGCCTGTTGGGCGACTCCTTGCATCTCAATGAGAAAGTGACCAAGATCGAACGGGACGCGGCCAATAACCAATGGATTGTCGCCACCACGCGCGGCGTCTACACCGCCGAAAAAGTAATTTCCTCACTGCCCGCGCCGGTTATGGCGCCGTTGTGCCATTCCTGGGCGCCGTCTCTCGCCCAAGCGTTGTCCGGCATTCCCTACGCTTCCATAACGGTGCTGCATCTGGCGGTGTCGCGCCATGCCGTTGGACATCCGTTAAATGGTTTCGGTTATTTGGTGGCACCGTCGGAAGAATCGCGGTTATTGGGCTGTTTGTTCAGCTCGAGTCTTTTCCCCAAACGCGCGCCGGACGGCCGCGTTCTGTTAACGGCGTTTATCAAAGGGAAAGCCGACGAACCGCTGATCGAAAGCGTTAAACCGTTCATCAGCGAAAACTTATCCATCACGGAACCGCTGGAAACCGTGGCGACGCGCGTTTACGACAAGGCGATTCCCCAATACACGATGGGCCATCGCGACCGCATGGCGGTATTCGCCAAAGCGGAAAAGGAATGGCCGGGGTTGGTTTTAATCGGGAATTATCTGGAAGGGATTTCGGTGGGCGACGTGGCGCGTCAGTCGTTCCAGAAAGCTTTCTGATCGAGAGCGATTTCGGCCAAACACTGCATAAACAACGGATGAGAATTTAAACCGGGCACGCGGCGATACTCGGCCACGCCCGCCTCTTCCGCTTCTTCTTTCAGCTCTTTATCCAGCTCTTCCAGCGTCTCGATGTGGTCGGTCACAAACGCGATCGGCACGACGAGCACGTGTTTCACGCCTTTGCGGCCCAACTCCACAACCACGTCCGCCGTGGCCGGCGCCAGCCATTTGACCGGCCCCAGCTTTGACTGCCACGCGACGTGAATCGGGCCCGTCCACTCCAGCTTCTTTGCCACCGCGCTGCAGGTTTCTTCAACCTCTTTTTTATACGGGTCGCCGAGTTCCGTCACCAGTTTTTCGGGAATCGAATGCGCGGAAAAAACGATATGGATTTTCATCGCGTCTTTGATTGAGAACTGATCCAGCTCTTTGCGAATTAAATCGGCATGCGCCTCGATAAATAGCGGATGGGTTGGATAGGAGCGGACTTCCGTCGGCGGGTTGAACTTTTTCAACGCTTTGCGCACGCGGTCGAGTGCGCCTTTGGTCGTGGTGTAGGAATACTGCGGGTACAATGGCAGCGACATGAATTTCTCAACGCCCTGGGCGCACAAATCGCTAATCACGTCTTCAATCAGCGGGTTGGAACAGGAAAATGCGGTGCGCACCACGACGTTTTTCCCTTCGAGCCGTTTTTCCACTTCGCGGGCCTGTTCGTCGGTGTAGCGGCGAATGGGCGAGCCTCCGCCGATTTCGCGATACAACGCTTTGGATTTTTCAGCGCGCAGCGTGCTGATCAGCCACGCGACGAACATGCGCAAGGGCGTGAACGGAATGCGGATGATTTCCGGATCAACAAACAGCCTGTACAAAAACGGTTTCACCTCATCCTGATTTTCCGGTCCACCAAGGTTTAAAAAAAGGATGGCTCGTTTCATAGCGTGCGCGAGAAGCGGCGGGCGCCGGCTTCCTTGGGCAAATACGCGTCGAACGGCATCGCGATGTTCCTCAGGAAAATACGGCCCGCGGGCGTCGGGCGGATTTCGGCTTTCGTCACATTAACGAGACCGTCGCTCACAACTTCCTGCAAATTTTGCAGCGACTCCGCAAAATAATCGTCAAACACGATGCCGAATTCTTTTTCGATATCGGCCTTGACCACCACCGCGTGGCACAGCAAGTTTTGAATCACACGCGAGCGAATGCGATCGTCGTTCGACAATCTAAAGCCGCGCAACACCGGGTCTTCGCCCGCGTTTACTTTCGCCTGATACCGTCTCAGTTCTTTTTCATTCTGAAAGAAATTACCGCCGATCTGGCTTATCGCGCTCATGCCGATGCCCAGCAAATCCGTCCCCGCCTTTGTTGTGTAGCCCTGGAAGTTCCGCCAGAGCGTGCGGCTCTCACGAGCAGCGGATAGCTCGTCATTTTTTCGCGCGAAATGATCCATGCCGATGTAGTCCAGCCCCGCGGTCGTGAACATCTCCAGCGCCATGATAAAAATCTCGTACTTTTGCCGTTCCGACGGCAGCGCCGCCGCGAACTGGTCCTGATAACGCTTCATCCACGGCACATGTGCGTAGGAGTAAACCGCCAATCGATCGGGGCCGATCGACAAAATCTGCTCCGCCGTTTTCCGGAAGGATTCCGGCGTTTGATGCGGCAAGCCGTAAATCAAATCCATGTTAACGCTGGCGAAACCCATTTTCTTCGCCGCGTCGTAAAGCGCCTTGGTGTCGGCGAACGGCTGAATGCGATTGATTTCCTCCTGCACCTTTGGATCGAAATCTTGAACGCCCATGGAAACGCGATTGAAACCCGCGCGGCGCAGCGTTTGCAGATGATCAACCGTGGTGACGCGCGGGTCGATCTCCACGCCGATTTCCGCGTCTTTATCGATCGTGAAATATTTCCGCACCTCATTCATCAGCTCATCCAAATGAGTTTCGGTGAAATAGGTGGGCGTTCCCCCGCCCAAATGAAATTGCACCACCGGCCGCTTTTTATCGATGCGCGCCCCCAACCAAGCAATTTCTTTTTTAACCGAATCCAAATAGGGGCGCTCGAAACTGTGGTTCTTGCCGGTGATAACCGTGGTGCAGCCGCAGAAGTAGCAAAGCTGCTCGCAGAACGGCAGGTGGAAATAGAGTGAGAGTGGTGCGGCGGGGATGTGCTGGTTGCTTTCCCTGATCACCGCTTCGTGGTCGGCGGCGCCGATTGCATCGGACCAGAACGGAGCGGGCGGATAAGAGGTGTAGCGCGGGCCAGGAACGTTGTATTTGTGCAGCAGCTCGGGACTAACGCGCACGATAATTCTTAACGACGTCGATTAGATGCAACACGTTCTCAAGCGGCGTCGCCGGAAGCACGCCGTGCCCCAAGTTAAAAATATGGCCCGGCCGGCCCGCGGCCTGGCGCAGGATGCGCGTTGCCTGCGCGGTGATGATGTCTTTATCGGACAGGAGGATTTGCGGGTCCAAATTGCCCTGAATCGCCACGTCGCCCAACATGTCCCACGCCTCGTCAAGTTCGATACGCCAATCGACGCCGATCACATCTCCGCCCGCTTGCCGTAAAAGAGAAAGGAAACCCGACGTCTGCGTGCCGAAGCTGATCACCGGAACGCCGGGCGTAATGCTTTTAATCAAACGTTTGGTGTGCGGCAAAACGAAGGTGCGGAAATCTTCCGGCGACAAACAACCGACCCAGCTGTCAAAAATCTGCACGGCCTGCGCGCCCGCCGCGATTTGTCCGTTGAGATGGGCAATGGACGCATCGGTGATTTTTTCCAGAAACGCATGCCATGTTTTGGGCTCTTTGTACATCAGGGCCTTGGTCAGGGCGAAAGCCTTCGATCCTTTCCCCTCGATCGCATACGACGCCACTGTGAACGGCGCGCCGCAAAAGCCGATCAACGGGATATCCGGCTTGAGTGCTTTGCGCGTTTTGCGGATCGCGTCGTAAACAAAACCCATCGAGGTTTCCGCATCGACGAGTTTTAAACGCTTCAAATCATCCATGGAGCGGAACGGGTTGCCGATCTCAGGCCCCTCGTTTTTTTCATAGGTAAGATGAAAGCCCAGCGGCTCAACGATAATTAAAATATCGGAAAAAATAATGGCCGCGTCCACATTCAAGCGATGCGCGGCGTCGACCGTCACCTCGGACGCCAGATCGGAATTTTTACAGAGCTCCAGAAACGACACCTTGGCGCGAAGCTCGCGGTATTCTTTCATGTAGCGGCCCGCTTGACGCATCAGCCAAATGGGCGTGCGCTCCGTTTTCTCGCGGCGGCACGCTTTAAGGAAAAGGCTCTCGTGCAATTTATCTCCTTTTTTGGCGGCGCCCGCTGGCGCTACCGCATAACCGTACGGACGTTTCTTCTTTTCGGCCAGAACGCCCTCCGCCTTTTGCGCGGCGCGCGCCACCAGCGCGCCCATCATCGGCCGCTCCGGTTCGATATCCGCCGTGAGCCCAAAGCGTTCCAGCGCTTCGGTGCAGGTGGGGCCGACGGAGGCGACCGCGATCTTTTGCGCGGCTTTTTTAAATTCCTGGGCGATGCCGAGCTCGCGCGCAATCATCATCGCATGTTCAATCTGCATCGCGTTCGTAAACAGAAGAACGTCGAGTTTACCCGCGACGATATCTCGGATCAAATTCTTAAGCGGGGCTGTGTCCTGCGGAAATTCCGCGCGATAAACCGGCACCTGCAGCACGCTGGCTCCGCGGGCCTTGAGTTCGGCAAGAAAAATTTTATTGGGCTCACCATATTCCTGGACGGCCACGGATTTTCCGTCAAGCGGCACTTTCTCGTCGATAGTCTTGAGCATTTCACGCCACGTGTTGGGCTCCGGCACGGCGATGGCTGGCTTGAGGCCAACTTCCGCCAACGCGGCGACGGGTTTCGGCCCCCGCGCGACGATCGTTATTTTTTGCAGGGCCGCGATGACTTTTTCACGGGCATGCTTTTGATACAACGCGCCCAACAATGTGCGCGTGCCGACGCCGGTAAAGAGAACCAGAATGGAAATGCGGCCGGCAAAAAGCTCTTCGCCAAAATGAAAGGCGTCTTTGTTCTCGTCCAACGGAACTTCGCGCATGGAGGCGGCCATGGTCGGCACGCCGCCTAAGTTCTCTATCAGGCGTTTTATTTCGGCCTGCTTTCGGCTCTCAAACGAGCCGACGCGCAAACCGGAAAATTGACCGGTTTCCTTTTCAGTAATTGTCACTTAAAGATCTCGGCAAAAAAATCTTTCATTGCAGCCCACGAACGGCGGTCAGCCGCTTCGTTATAAGCGGCGCCTTTGGAGTTATCGTTCCCCGCGTCTTTGTGGGTGAAGCTGTGCACGGCATTCCCATACTTCACGAGCTGCCAATCCACTTTATTGTCCCGCATCTCTTTTTCAAACGCGGCGATATTATCCGCCGAAACGAAGGGATCGTCGGCACCATGAAGCGCGAGAACTCTGGCTTTAATATTTTTCCCGTCGGAAGGAGTTGGGCTGTCCAACCCTCCATGAAAACTAACGACACCGCCCACATTGGCGCCCGAACGGGCCAACTCAATCACGCCCGTGCCGCCGAAACAATAACCGATGGCAGCGATTTTCGTGGTATCGACAAACTTCTGCTTTTTCAACGTTTCGAGACCCGCGTTAAGACGTTCGCGATAGAGTGTACGATCGCCTTTATAGAGGCTGGAAAGCTTGGAAGCGCCGGCGACGTCCTTCGGATTTTTTCCTTTTCCATATATATCGGCGCAAAACGCGACATAGCCGAGTTCGGCGAGCTTTACCGCGCTGGCGCGGGCGTTATCGTCCAAGCCCATCCAGGCGTGGACGACAAGGACCGCCGGCTTGGCGGACATGCCGATGTCGTCGTAGGCAAGAAACCCCTGAAGCGTCGTGCCGGCATGCTTATAGGTGACCAATTCGGTTTTAACGGCGGCGGAAACGGACGCTACGGTAAAAAGAAACGATGCGATAAAAAGTAATTTTCTCATTTGAATCCTCCAGGAGGTACCGGGCCCATTATACGGAAACCAGGTCAACTGCGTACGCCGTGTGATTTACGACCAGGTTGAACGTTCGCTCACCGGCTTCTCCATAGAGCTCGGTCTTTTCCTCGAGCGCCCCCTTCCATTCATCAAAAGAGCCGTCGGGCCACGTCCAAATTTCAATGCGATCGGAATTACGCACCACGTCCACCATGTCGCGGCGCAACCGTTCGGCTTCATGGCGCTTCGCTTTCAAAACCACAATCCGCGCGTGCGGGAACTGCCGGGTCACTTTATGGATCTTATTCAAGGTCACCGCGCCGCATTCCACCCACAAGTCCACCTCTCCCGCCACATTTAACGCGCACAGATCGGGCCGGTATTCGGAGCCCAGCAAGGCGGGGTGGTCTGACGACGGCTCCACGATGGGTTCGTGCGTCAAAAACATCGCGAACGCAGCCAGCTTCATGGCCAGATGATCCAGCGTTTCTTCGGGCCTTGCCACCAATATGACGTTGCCCGATTGTTTCAAGTGCAATTCGCAGCGCAGTTTCATGAATTACATGGTCGGCTTGATCTCAAACGCGTCGAAATGGCCGATGGTTTCCGTCATTTCCACGTTTTCGACTTTGCACAAGGACGGGCCTTTCCACGCCCAGAGAACAAAATCACGGACGTTCTTTTCCTCGCCTTCGACCATTGCCTCAACGGAGCCGTCGTTGCGGTTGCGCACCCAGCCGGTGACATTGTAGTTCTTGGCCGCGTAATACATTGAATAGCGATAACCGACGCCCTGAACATTGCCCGTTATGATCAGTTGTACGACCACTAATACCCTGTCGATGCCAAATCGGGCTTAAACAGTCCTTTCTTGATGCGGCGCACGCGGCAGCGAACCTCGCCGTCGGGTGTCAGAACGATTTGCTGATAACCGGGCGCGGACATATCAAGCTTAAACACCTTATTTTTGGGCTTAAATTGAACGCACGTCGACGGGGCGGCCGCGTAAACGATTCCTTTTTTCTTTTTCAAAACGCTTTGATGCACGTGGCCAAAAAGAACGCCGCTGACATTCGTTTTTTTATCGACCAGCTTTAAAAACGCCTTCGCGTTCTTAATCTTCATTGCGTCCAGCCAGTTTGAATCCATTTTAAACGGGCTGTGATGAAAGCTGACCAGCGCATAATGCTGAGGATAGTTTTTAAGGCATTTTTTCAAAAACGCCAACTCCCCCTCGCGCAGGTTGCCTTTATGTGAGCCGCGTAT
>CAZCJA010000060.1:12188-15042 GCA_964499015.1 uncultured Elusimicrobia bacterium | reverse complement strand
TCGAGGCCGCCACCGCCACGGGCACCATAACCAGCACCGCGCGCAATTATCTGCAGGCGCCGGCTTCCTACGCCGACGGCAACTGGCATTTCGTTGTCGCCGTCATGAACGCCGCTGGCATGTCTCTCTATGTTGACGGTGCGTTGGCCGCTACTGGAAACGGTGTCCGCTCCGGTACCGCGGTTACTTACGTCGGCCCCACCTACGCCTGGATCGGCGGCGCCAGCGTGCAGGGCACCAACATGGGCGGCGGGGCGTTCCAGTACTTCCCCGGTGATATCGACGAGGTCTTAATCTCCACCACCGCGTTCTCCGCGTCTCAAGTCGCCGAACTTTACGCGCTCAACAACACCAAAGGCATTGCCATGGGCGCTCCGGCGGTGGAGATCTCCACGCAATCCGGCGCCGACCTCGCGTGGGTGCGCACCTCCACCAACGCCTGGGCCATCACCGGTCCCAACGGGACGACGGCGTCGCGTGTGTTTACATCTTCGTTGTCCGTCTCCGGATATCAACTGCGCGAGACCGAGTCCCCCGGCGCCGACACAAACCGCTTTGCGTTCATCGCCGCTTCCGTCGACGGCCAGTTCACCACCAGCTACTACACCATCTTGGTCGACACCACGGCGCCAACCGGCGCCGGCATTACATCACTGACGCAAATTTCCAGCGACAGTGTTGGCATTGATCTCGCCGACGCGATCGACTCCTTAAGCGGATTAAATTCCACGCCGTATCGCGTCGATGCTTCGACCGATTCCGGCTTTGGCATTTTCGCAAACAGCGGCTTTATTGCCGGATCGACATATACCTTTGGCGGCTTATTACCGAATACCACTTACTTCTTCCGCGTCGCAGCGCGCGATGCCGCCGGCAACGTGTCGGCGGTGTCATCATCCATTTCAACAACTACGCTGGCTAATGTTGTTACAAACGTGGCCGTGTCGAGCGTCAATATTTCATCCGTCACCTTTAGTTGGGACGCGCGGCCACTCGCGCCGTCGTCGGCAACGGCGAAAGGCTACGTTCTTGATCTTTCCACGGTCTCTGATTTCTCGCTGCTCTCGGCGGCGTTTACATCCACCACCATCGCGCAAAGCAGCTGGTCGGTCGGCGGCCTTTCCGGAGGCGTCACGTATTATTTCCGCATCGGCACGCTGAACTGGGCCGATGCCACGAATTACGCCGTCGGAATTTCCACGTATTTAGCTCCTTATCTGAATCTCCACCTTTCCACCGACACCATTGCCTTGGGCGGCTTAACCAACATGAACACCGAGATTGTGATCACTACAAGCGTGGTCGTTACCAACTTGAGCAATATTTCCGCCACCTTCGAATTCAAAGCCGGCACCACAACCATCGGCAGCCCGTGGACAATCGGCTCTGTTCAAGCGGTTGACCAATTTGTCTTGCAGGCCGTTATCAACGACGCCCAACCGGCGTCCGGCGATTTCACTTCCGACGACATTTTGTCTGACAGCTACACGCGCGCCACATCGAGCGCACTCAGCGCGGGCTATCAAAACGCCATCGCTGTGCCGCCCGGCGCAACGCGCACCATTTGGTTCAAGCTTGCAACTCCGACGGCCACAAGCACGGGGACGCAGCAATCCATTCAACTCAGAGGCCGGGCCACGTTGCCTGACTGATGAAAAAAGGAGAACACAACATGAAACGCATCATTAATTGGCTGTCATCGCGAGGAGGCCGCAGGCCGACGCGGCGATCTCATGAGATTGCTTCGTCGCTAACGCTCCTCGCAATGACACTTAACGTGTGCTTCCCTCAGGAAGCGAACGCGCTCGGACTTGCCGCCCGCTTCGGCGACGTGGTGATTGAGAACGCGAAAATCGGCCAGACCTACAATCTGCGCGAGGCCTTAAAAATTCCCCTCGCCATCGAAAACCGCAGCACGGCGGAAGTCACCGTCGTGGTGGAATTCGAAAAGCCGGACAAAAAAATCCTGAAAGAACAGTGGGAGCCGATTCCCGATCCGTCGTGGCTGAAATCGATTCCCGGCGAATTGCGGATCGGGCCGAAAGCTCAGGGCTTTTTCGATCTTCTGTTGACGATTCCCGACGACCCGGCGCTAAACGGCCGCCATTTCCAGGCGACCATTAAAGCGCGCACCTCCGGCACCGGGCTGTTCGGCGTCGCGGTCGAGAACAAATTACGGTTCTCGATCGGGCCGGGGCCGGACGCCCTGAAAGAAGAAAAACGCAAAAAGGCGATGGCGCGGCTCGACTTCGATGTTTCGCCGAAATCGTTTTACGTGAACGACGTTCCGCTCGGCAGCGCCTTTGACGTGCGCGCGGCGCAAAACAAAACGATCCGCGTGGCCAACTACGCGCCCGACCCGCTGTCGATGAAGCTCACCAGCGACGAATGGGATTCGCGTCTTTACAAACCCGACGGTTACGAGCCGATTCCGGATCCGTCGTGGATTACGTTCAAAAAGGCCGAACAAAACATCGAGGCCGATCAAATCGGAACGTTCAGCCTTATCGTGACCGTTCCGAAAGACGAAAAGTATCGCGGGAAAAAATACGCCGCGCTGATCCGAACAGGACTTTCCACAGGGTTCTGGCTGGATTCGCCGGTGACTGTCTTCATCAGCACAAAGGAGTAAGCACATGACACGCATTTATATGCAGACGTTATTCAACCGCTTTAAAAGAGCGGAATTAAAAGGGGATAAAAAAATGAAAACAAACATAAAAAAAATCATGGTGGCGCTGGCTCTTGCCGTCGTCATCAAAGCAGGGGCGCAGGCCGCTGTGAGTGACAGCTTGACCATCACCATCACGCCGAACGCCTTCTACGCCGTCGACATCGACACCGACAACGTGAA
>CAZCJA010000060.1:0-12088 GCA_964499015.1 uncultured Elusimicrobia bacterium | reverse complement strand
AAACAACTCCGCCAAGAACGTGACCATCACGCTCACAGCGGTGGCCGTTGAGTAATCCAATAACGCACAAAGGAGGAAACACAATGAAACGCACAATGAAAACGCTCATGGCGTTGGCCATCGGCCTCGCCATGTTCAAACACGCGCACGCCGCTGTGAGTGACAGCTTGACCGTCACCATCACGCCGAACGCGTTCTATGCCGTCGACATCGACACCGACAACGTGAACCTCGACATGGGTACGGTGACCTTGGGCGCCAGCACGCAAACCGTGCGGCCCTCGACCGTGACCATCCAGAGCACGTACGCCCAGACCGACCTGAAACTCATTGGGGCGATCGCGGGTGGTTGGTCGTTCGACACCAACACCGCCTCCAACGAGCAGGACGCACTGGCCACGTGGGCGACCTTCACATCGATCGCTCGCTCCAGCGCTCCGGCCCAATCGGGCGACTACTTCGCCGGCACCAACCCGGGCTCATCGGGCAGCGATGTGGTTGACACGACGGACCGCTACGTGGGCTCCTCCGTTGGCGACGGCACGACGAACCTGTTCGAAAACAACGGCGACTTCGACGCGCAGGACATGGACGCTCGCGCTCCGAACCATCAGTCGCACTTGTGGCTGAACTTCCGTCTGCCAAACGCGACGAGCAACAACTCGGCGAAGACGGTGACCATCACGCTGACGGCGGTAGCGATTGACTGACGACCGCGCGCGCATAGAAACCTCGCCGCACAGGAGGTCTTTGTGACCGCTTAAGACCACGACCATCGTCGCGGCCTTCGGGCGCGTTCACACGTTCCGGCCGCATGGGTTGAGCCAGTGCTCCATCCATGCGCACGTCTGCATTTTCAGGCGTCCGGAATGAACCGCCTTATGAGGAGAGAGATGAAGTGAGACATGAGATGTAACACGAGTCGACATGATTGGATGACGTCCGTTCGACGGACGGCAATGATGCTTTTTGCCGCCCTCGGGACGCTTTTTGTCCAAACGACTCCGGCTGCGCTCATGGCCGCTGAATCGGATGCGCTGACCGTCACAATACGGCCAATGGATAACATCGCCCCGGCCGCCATTAATGGCATGGCCGCATCCCCCGGAGGCGTCGGACAGATGCTTCTGGAATGGATTGCCCCCGACTCAAACAACAACCTTATTGTGCCGCCCTCGGCGTCGGCGTCGTACACAATCCGTATAGCGACGTTCTCTGTCGATTCGTTGAGCGGCGACACAACCGCCTGGTGGACCCTCGCCACCGATGTTACCGGCGAGCCTCCACCGTCCACACCGGGCACAACCGATTATTTACTGCTGAACAGCCTCACGCCGGGCGTCACGTACTTCGCCGGCATCATCAGCACGGACGCGCAGGGACTTATCTCCCCGATCGACGTCAATTCGGCAACGCCCGGACAACAAGCGCACGCGCTTATCTTCCAGCCGGCGATTCCGCCCGTCCCGCTCAACTTCACGGGTCTCGCGGTGTCGACGCAAAGCATCCAATGGACATGGAGCGCCGCACCGGGAGCGTTGTTCTACACGTTGAACGCGTTCCCATCGGGAAGCCTGGTCGATCAAACAACCAACACAACGCTGATCGAAAGCGGCTTAAGTCCAAACGTCGCCGTCTCGCGCACGTTGCGGGCCGGCAACGGAACGGGCCTCTCCGCCGCGACAACGGCACAAACCGTCTACACATTGGCGAACGCGCCGATAAACTTAACGATCACCAGCGTGAACTTCACGGCCATCGGATTAAGCTGGGGTTCCGCCGGCAACGCGAATGGCACGCAGTACCGTCTCGAACGCTCGGAAGACAACGTGAGCTTCTCCCCCGTTGTCACCGTGACGACAACCAATTACACCAACACGGGCCTTACGGATCTCACAACCTACTATTACCGCGTCCGCGCGTTTAACGGGGACGGCATCATTACCGCGCCGTCGCTGACCGTTTCCACAACGACGCCGGAAATTACCGATTTGATTCCGCCCGAAGCGCCGCTGGGGCTCAAAGGCACATTGGATCCCTCGGGCAACGCATTCACGCTCACATGGGAGGAAGTGACACAAAGTTCCGACACCACGCCAATCACCGATCTTGTTGGCTATAACGTTTACCGCCGCACGTCGATTCACGGCACGCCCGTAAAACTCACGCCGGTGCCGATCACGGCGCGCGCCTACGCCGACGTGGTGAACAACCAGGTCTTCTATTACACGGTGCGCGCCATCGACACCAGCGGGAACGAATCCGGCGAGGCGTTCCTTGCCGATTCCAGCGGCGACGCCAACGTGATCTTTATCGGCGATGACGATTTGTCCACGGTGTCCATGCCGGCCTCCGTCAACGACCTGATGCGCTCCGCTTACAACAAATACGGCGTGCCCCTTTATATTCGCATGACGGAAGAACCGGTCTCAAGCGCGACGGCCATTATCCGCCACGTGAAACTGTCGCTGCACCGCAGCGACACAAAATCCGTCATCACGGATCTGGCTTTCGCCAAACCGCAGTCGATCATCGCGATCGCCTACAGCCTGGTCGGCGGCCAGATCGGCTACGGCAGCCCGCTTTCCGTCAGCGCGCTGACGCCGGCCGCGGCGATATCGCCCAATCAACTTTCCATCTATTGGAGCAACGGCGTCACCTGGGTAAAAGTCGGCGGCGCGGTCGACACCGCCGCGCAAGTGGTACGCATCAAATCGTCGTTCTTGGGCAGCTATCAATTGCGTGTCGCCGCGACGGCCACATCGCTTTCGCTCGATCAAGCCAACGTGTATCCGCGCGTGTTCACGCCGAACGGCGATGGGTTTAACGATCGCGTTTATTTCGTTCTGGAGAACCCGAATAGCGCGGCGGTGACCGGGCAGATCGTCGATTTGGGCGGCCGCGTCGTCGCCACTTTGGCGCCGCAATCGGGCACGGGCATCGGCACAACGCTCATTTGGGACGGCAAAGATTCCTCCGGCGCGGTGGTGCCGGGCGGCGCGTACATCTACAAAATCAAAGGCGAAGGCAAGACGTTTACAGGAACCGTGGGGGTGGCGCGATGATTAAGCGTCTGCGCCTCCTTATTATATGGCTCACGGTCTGGAACGTGGCGGCCGCGCCGGTCGCGCGCGCGTCCTTTGACGACATGGGCGCGGGCGCGCGGGCGCCGGGCATGGCGGACGCCTTCACCGCCGTTTCCGATAATGCCGATGCGTCCATGTACAACCCGGCTGGATTGGTCCAAACAACGGATGGATCGCTGACGTCGGAATACGGCCAGCTCTTCAAAGGTTTGGACGACGGCTCCGCCATCGGCGCGACGTATTTGGGTTATGCGCATCCGCTGCGCCAAGGCAAGAAAGGCGTTCTCGGTCTGGTCTATCACAACTTCAAGGCGGCCAACTTGCTGACGGAGCGCACGCTCGCGATCGCTTACGGCTGGAAATTGCAAAACGATCCGTTCGGCCTGCCGGGCAACTGGTCGCTCGGCGGAACGCTTAAACAATTGCACCGCCAATATCAGCCCGACCGCTTCACTGAAAACGCGCTGAACGACACCGGCACGGGCACGGGCCAAGCCGACCCGCTCTTCGCGAAAAATGGTTATGCCTCCGATGCGTACGGACTCGACCTGGGCGCTCTCTATCAATTCGGACCGAAAGACAAATACAGCGCGGGCGTGACTTTGCGCAACGTGAACCAGCCCGACGTTTCCATCGGCGGCGACGGCGACAAAGCGCCGATGTCGGTCAAAGTCGGCGCGGCGGTGCGACCGAAGTGGGGCCTGCTTTCGGCGGAGCTGCGCCGCGTGAACCGTCTCTCCGGCTCGCCCGACACCGAAATGGCCGTCGGCGCCGAACGACGCTTCACGCTTAAAGACGATAACGCTTTTGTCATGCGCGGCGGCTACGCCTCGGGTTCACGTGAATACAAAGTGATCTCCGCGGGCGCCGCGTATCAACTCGGCCGCGCGATCTTCGACTACGCCTTCAGCTTCCCGGTGGGCGCTCTTGCGGAAACCGACGGCAGCCACCGCGTTGGTTTCTCCTACAGATTGGGCGCGGGCAAAGATGAAGCGGCTGTGCCGGTTGTCATACCGACGCCGGAAGCAGAAGCCGTCCCGACACCGTCCGCCACGCCGGAAGCGCAGGCCACGCCGGCGGCGACGCCGCTGCCGGATGCGCCGACCGCGCTCACCGCGCCGGTGCCGGTCTATCAGACCACGGGCACCGCCGTCGCCAACGAGTTCGACGACAAGATCAAGAATTTCGGAACGCTCTTGGGCTATTACGTGAGCCGCACCACCGCCGGCGCGCCGGTGGAAGAACGCCGCGCGATCTTGAAAGAAATCAAACGCCTCTTTGGTGCGAGCGGCATTGATATGACTTATGTGAACGATGAACTTAAATCCGTCGGCGAAGAGACGATTCCGAAATCCTCGGTCGCCCCGGCGACCAAACCGGCCATGAAAGTCGTGCCGCTGCCGGAAACGCCCAAACCGGTCAAACCGGCGACGGTTAAACCGAGTGACGTCAAACCGGCGGCAAAACCGGCGACGAAAGCGGCCCCGTCCGGCGCGATGAGCCCGGATATGGAGCGCGCATGGAACTACTATCGCTCGGCGGTGGAACGCGGCATCACCGATTCCGAACGCATCGAGCTGCTCTAGAACATGCTGATGCGTTTTGGCGAGTCCAACGCCGATAAAGTGGTCAAAGAACTGGAGAAAGTGCGCCGCCGCATCGAATAATCGGCCGTGGAAAACGGCCCAAACGGGGGGTAGACTAAATAACCATGAGCACGCCTGAAAAGAAGCCAAAAGACGACGGCAAAGACGTCAAACCGGAGCTCGGCGCCATCCTGCCCGATATGTTCTCCGACTTGGACAACTATCAACAGAAGATCGAGCAGGACTGGGAAGAAACCAAGAACAGCTACAAAAACAAAATCAACGATATCTTGGAAGATTTCATGGCGCAGAACCCGGCGACGGGCGAGAAAACCCCGTCCATGTCCAAGCCTTCGGCGCCCTCCGAACCGCGCATCGAGCCCGTTTCCAGCGCCGAAGAACGTATGGAGCGCTTGCTTTCGCGCGTGGAGCGCTCGCTGCACAGCAGCGAGGAACGCTCGCGCATTTTTTCCGGCTGGCGGATGGAACGGCCGTCCATCATCAACATTGGCTGGGATGGAAGCCATGAAACGTTGCGCCGTTGGCGCGGCCTCGGTTTGGCCGCCGCGGCCGCCCTCCTTATTATAGGAGGAGCGTATTCCCACTTTTTCCGTATCGCCGACGTGACGCCGCTGCCGTATATCCATCCGTCGACCATCGCCTTCGTTGACGACAAGGCGTATATCGTCGAATGGTTCCGCAAAGCGCTGTACGAGCACCGCCTGGAAAAGGATTTCCCGATTAATCAGGTCGAAAACATTCCCAACAACTTTTTAAGCGGCGTCGCGTTCTCCGACAAGCATTTGTGGACACTGGACGCCTTCGGCAAACAGTTTCTGCAGCACTCCCTGTCCGGCGACCACCGCGTATTAAAATCGTTCCCCACGCCCGCCGATAAGCCGGCCGGCCTTTATTTCGACGGGACGGATATTTGGTCCGCGGATTTGAGTGAAAAGAAAATTTACCGCCATCACGCCGCCGATCCGGAAAGCATCAAAATGGAGTACGGCTTCGCCAATTTCAACGTGACGTCGCTTTATTTTAAGCAGAACCGCTTGTGGGTGTTGGACGGGAAATCGCGGATGGTTTATCAGTGCCGCTTGGAAGATCCGCTGCGCGTGGTGGCGACCTACGATTTGGACCCCGTTTTGAAAGGCGCGACACCGAACGATTTCACGATGCGCGGCGACACGCTTTGGCTCTTAACGGAAAACCCGCCTCAACTGATGCGGTTATCGGAAGGAAAGCTTAAGAAACTGGCTGTTCGTTAGTTGACGCGCGGGTCAGTTGACCCGCAAGCGCAGCTCGTCGATCCAATCGAAGAGCGCGTTGCGCAGTTGAAACGCGAACGAGAACAACTCCCGCCGCAAACGAACCGACTTGGTGCGCAGTGAAATCCGGCTGATCAGTCCCACGCAGAGGTCCGCGTGCTTGAGCGCGCGGCGGCATTTGGCGATGTTGCCGCGGATTCGCTCGTCCGAATAGCCGATCTTGTGGCCCTCGCCGACGTTGATGGCGAGCCAATTGGCGTGAAAGCGCAGCGCCTCGAATTCTGCGTTGTATTTCTTGCGATAGGCGACGTCTTTTCGCTTTAAAAATTTTTGGATTTCCTGCGCGGTGCAAATGGCGAAGCGGCAGCAGTCACGATAAATCAAAACAGTGGCCAGCGGCGCGCCTTCCCCCCAATAATGCGGGTCCTGGTCGGTGGCCGGATGGTAGTCCTCTTCGGGGTTGCCGTCGCCATGAAACGCCTGGTTGTTGAGCTGATTGACGATCGACGGCATGGTGAACGTACTGTAAGCGCGCATGAGCGGTTCAAACGCGACGACTTCATCGGAGCCTTCGAACTTAATGCGCGAGATGGGTTTGGAGTTTTGGGCGAAACCTTGGCCGGAATTGCGGTAGGAGTCGTGGGCTTGGAAAAACTTCTCCCAATCGTCTTCATCCCACGACTTGTTGAAGTCTATCTTTTCGAAAAAACCCTGTTTTTTGGTCATGCGGGCTGAAGCATTATAATGCTTTTCTTCATTCTGTCCACCACCATTTCCTTGCCCATCACCTCCAGCATGTGGAAAAGGCTTGGACCTTTGGTCCGGCCGGAAACGGCAACGCGCACCGGGTGAAAAACCTGTCCGTTTTTCAATCCATTTTTGGCCGCGTAATCGCGGCAGGCCGCTTCGGTGGAAGCGGCGGTGAAATCGGGCGCGGCTTCGAATGTTTTGATCATCCCTTCCAATACGCCGATCGCGCCGTCTTTCTTCAACACTTTCTCGACGGACTCCGCATCAAATTTGACCTCCTTGTGGAGAAAGAAATCGATAAGTCCCGGCGCGTCGGAGAGAACGACGAGCTTCTCCTGCTCGAGCATAAGTGCGTCATGGATGTATTTGCGCAATTTTTCATCGGCTTTTTCCGTAACCAGTCCGTTTTCGAGCAAGTACGGCCAGGTGCGATCGAGCAATTCGTCTTTGCTTAACTTGCGGATGTACACGCCATTCATCCAGCGCAATTTTTCCGTGTCGAACACCGCGGGACTTTTTTGGCAGCGCTCGATTTCAAATTTGTCCACCAGCTCCTGGAATTTATTGGCTGGATCAAACAATTGCTGGGACTCGGAAGTCGCCCATCCGAGCAAAACCAAATAATTGAGCATCACTTCCGGCAGATAACCGAGACGGCGGTATTCCTCGATGGACGTCGCGCCGTGGCGCTTCGACAAGCGCTGGCCATCGGGACCATGAATCATCGAAATATGCGCGTATACAGGAATGTCTTTCCAGCCGAACGCCTCAAAAAGCTGGATCTGGCGCGGCGTGTTCGACAAATGGTCGTCGCCGCGGATAACGTGGGTGATTTTCATCAGATGATCATCGATCGCGCCCGCGAACATGAACGTCGGCACGCCCGATGACTTTACGATCACGAAATCGTCCAGCAAATCGTTCTCGAAGCTGACGTCGCCCTTCACCACATCGTTAAATTTGATCGCGCCGCCGGCGGGGCGCGCGAACCGGTAAACGTGCACCGGGTTTTCGGCAATCTTTTTCGCCCGCTCTTCGGCTGAAAGATTGCGGCAGCGCTCGTCGTACTTGGGCGGGCGCTTCATCAACATCGCGCGGTTGCGCATCTGCTCCAGGTCGTCCTTCGAGCAGAAACAAGGATAGGCGCGGCCCGATTTCAGCAAAATATCCAAATGCGCGCGGTAAATTTCGGTGCGCTCCATCTGAAAATACGGGCCGTAATCACCCAGGACCTTGCCGTCTTCACCCACGCCCGGGCCTTCGTCCCAATCCAATCCCAGCCAGCGCATGCCGTCCAGAATCGCCTGCATGGATTCGTCGGTCGAACGCGCCTCATCGGTGTCTTCGATACGCAAAAGGAAGGTGCCCTTGGTGCGGCGGGCGAACAGCCAGTTGTACAAAGCGGTGCGCGCTCCCCCCACATGAAGGAAGCCCGTCGGCGATGGTGCAAAACGTACGCGAGGTGTCATTAACGCATTCCTTTGAGCGGCACCAAAACAACGGTGCGCATGATCTCGTTGAAGCAGACGCTGAAGTGCCTGAAAAACCCTTCGCGCCCGATGATATTGAAACTGGCGGCGTATTTTTTGGAGAAGCCGATCTTGGACATAAATTTTGTTTTCTGCACCACCACTTCGACCTTGTGCATCTCGATGTCGACGCCGCCCGTCGGCGTCCCCATGCGCACGCCGGCGCCTTTGACGTGGATCAGCCGCAAAATCCGCGCAATCTCAGGGCGGAACACCGACACGGACGCGCCGGAATCCAACAGGGCGAAGGTGTTTACCGCGCGACGGTTATGGCGGAGCGTGATGGGAATAAGCGGATAGGAACGGCCATGAAACTTAACGTAGGGGAACTCGTAGTACGACGGTTTTTCGGAAGACGGCTTTCTCGTGGCGGCCGTCATTACATTCTAAGGCCGATCATCTCATCCTTCGACGGGACATGGAAGATGTATGGGCGGGCGCCGTTTTTGGAGCGGCGTCTCGAACGCAAAACCTTGTCCAAGGAGTCGCCTTTGTTGACGATCCCTTCGCGCACGCTGAACATGATCCATTGGCCGGGAAATTTTTCGAGCGCGCTCGCGTTTTCACACAACCACCGTGTCTCGTTCTTTTGGCTCATAGGACCTCCTAGGCGATCAGCTTGTTCAGCGGATATTCGATGATGCCTTCCGCGCCGGCGCGTTTAAGCTCCGGAATGATCTTCTTCACGACCGACTCTTCAACGACCACTTCAATCGCGATCCAGCCGGGCATCGTCAGCTTGCTGACCGTTGGACGCTTCAGCGCCGGCAGTATGGCCATTATTTTATCCAAACTTTTCTCTTCCAGGTTCATTTTTAAGCCGACCATGCCCTCGGCCGCCAAGGCGCCCTTAAGCAGAATACTGATGTTCTCGATCTTCTGCTTCTTCCAGGAGTCTTTCCACGACTCTTTGTTTGCAATGAATCGCGTTGTGGAGGATAAAAAATCCTCAACGATGCGCAGCTTATTTGCTTTGAGCGAGCGGCCCGTTTCGGTGAGCTCCACGATCGCATCCACCAGCATGCCGGCCTTGGCTTCGGTGGCGCCCCAGGAGAACTCGATTTTCGCGTTCACTTTTTTCTTCTTCAAATAATCAGTGACGAAATTGACCAGTTCGGTGGCGACCGTTTTGCCTTCCAGATCTTCGACTTTCTTGATTGGAGAGTCATTCGGGACCGCGAGCACCCAACGGACCGGACGGAAGCCAGATTTGCCGTATTGGAGTTCGCAGACTTCGTGAACGTCGGCGTTGGTTTCCAGGATCCAGTCTTTGCCGGTCAGGCCGACGTCGAACAAGCCGTCTTGAACGTACTTGCCCATTTCCTGGGAGCGGACGAGCATGATTTCAATTTCCTCATCGTCACAATACGGGAAATAGGAGCGGTCCCCGGTGGAGATCCGGTTGCCCGCCTTTCTAAAAAGTTCGGTGGTCGATTCTTGCAGGCTGCCTTTCGGCAAGCCCAGTTTCAGTATTTTTTTATCTGTCATGGGGCCGGGAGTTTAGCATTTCAAGCCGATTTGAGAATAAGGAGGGCAAAAAGCCTTAAGGAAATGTTAATCCCATCTTAATGCGTTCTTAATCTCGAGCCGGGACACTTAAACCATGAAAAGAAGCCTCGTTTTCACCCTGCTATTTATTGCCCACGCTCCGGCCGTTTGGGCTGAGGGATCCGCCCAATCGGGCGGCACACTTTTATTGAACACCCCCAGTGCCCGGTCCGCCGCCCTGGGGGAGGCGTTTACCGCCATGCGCAATGACGTTGCCGCCCTGTTTTACAACCCCGCGTCCCTGAGCTCCCTGGTCACAGATCAAGCCGGTTTCCAGTATCAAAAAGGCTTGGTCGACGACTCCTACGGCCAGCTATTGCTCGGCGGCCCGGCCAGAGAAGGCGGCCTGGGCATCGGGCTCGGCTATTACAATGGCGGGCGTTTTAACCTCTCGGACGGCGTCACCCAACGCAGCGTCCGGGCCAAATCGGAGCTTTTACTCGCGGTCGGCGGAGCGCGGCCCCTGGGGCGTGTTTCAGCCGGCGCCACCCTCAAATATTTGTCGTCCACCCTGGCCGAAAGCTCCCGCGCCAACGCCCTCGCCGCCGATTTTGGCGTGAGCGCCACCTTCGGCAAGAACCTCACGCTGGGCGCCGCTGTGCAGAACATCGGCTCCGCGCTCAAATACGGCTCTGAGCGCGACCACTTGCCGCGCGTCCTGCGCGCCGGCTTGTCCACCAAACTTCCCAGCGGCAAATTTCCCCTGGTGATGGTTTTTGACACCCCGTATTATCTGAACGAACAAGAGCTGCGCCCGGCGATCGGCTTTGAAACCAATGTCGGCCCGTTGGCCATGCGCACCGGCTACAAAGCGGGCTCGGACCTGCAGGAATTTTCCGTGGGCGCGGGCTTCCTTATGGGGCAGACCACGTTCGATTACTCCTTTGGTTTTGCCGATAAGCTGGATTCGACGCATCGCGTCAGCGTATCGATGCGTCTGGGGCTCGCTCAACCACCGGTGCCCGAGCTGGTGCGCCGAGAGCAGCGTACCGTGGTTGAACTCCCGGTGGTTTCGTACTCGGCCACGCCGAAGCCAGGCGACCCGGAAGCCGCCAAGACCGCCGCCAATTTAAAATTGCCGATGATGTATCAGGTAAAATCCGGCGACACGCTGGAACTAATCGCGCGGCGCGCCTACGGCAGCAGCAAATATTGGACAATCATTTTTGATGCCAACGAAGATTTGGTATCAGATCCTGAAATGATGGATTTGGCGGGACAGAATTTATGGCTGCCGGAGCCCCCGGCGGAGGAGACGCGATGAGCATGAAGCAACGCTTTTTTATCATTGTGATAACGTTTGCCTGCATGCTGGCGATTTTCGGCAGCGATTCTCAACCGGATGCGGCGGTGGGCCAAGCCTTGCCCGTTCCGACGATAACCGGCACTCCGCCTCCCTGCAATCCCGGCCCGCTCACGATTCCCGGCGACTACGACCGCGACTGCGATTCCGATGGACACGACTATCTTGAATGGCAGCGCCAATTCGGCGCTGCCGTGCCGCCGTTCTGCGGCGCGGACGGCAACGGCGACGGCGTTGTCGACGCGGCGGATTACACAATTTGGGCCGATAACTACGCGACCACCTGCGAAAGCCCGGCGGAACAATCGCAGACGGTGGAATCGAAAAACTATATCCATCCGAGCCGCGGCGAAACGTACAAACTGTCGCTAAATTTAAAAGCTTCGACGCACATTCGTGCCGAGGTCTACACCATCCAGGGCAAAAAAGTGAGCACGCTCTTCGACGGAGACATGGGGGCGGGGGCGCAAACCATCGAATGGAATGGCCGCAATAATGACAACTCGATTGTGGCGTCGGACATGTACATCGTTTTGATTTACGAAAACGGCGGGCTAACGCAGAAGAAAAAGGTAATTATCGAGCGCTAGCGTTAGGCACGCGGAGAGCGTTGTAAATCGCGGCCAAATGCCACGTCACCGGAAAACCGTTCGCGCAAAAGCGTGTTTTTCCCTTCCACACCACTTCACGCACCGGCAGCATCTCCATTAACATATTTGCAAGAAACACCTCTAGAAGTAGACCCGATCCCTCTTAACCACACGTTAATGAGGCCTTAAGGAAATCTTAAGACTTAAATCAGAATACTTGAGTATGAAGCGACTGACTCTCGTGATCCTCATAACCTGTGCAGGGTCCTCTCTGGCGCAAGCGACTTCTATGACATCCACCGCCGGCAGCACCTTACTACAGTCCCCAAGCGCTCGCTCAGCGGCTATGGGCGATGCTTTTACCTCCGTTTCAAACGAAGTTTCTGGCCTCGCATACAATCCAGCTTCAATTCAAACGCTTGAGC
>CAZCJA010000059.1:0-15409 GCA_964499015.1 uncultured Elusimicrobia bacterium | reverse complement strand
GTTCTAATAAGATCGAGTGATTGTTCAAGGAGCGCGCGCTTTTCGTCGCGTACGGCCTGCATCTTCTCCGCGGCTTTCTGCGCCTTCAACTCTGCCTGCCGCTCCAGATATTTCTTCTTCGGTGTGTAGAAATAGAAGGAAACTTTGAAATAGTCGTCCGTCGACATGGCGATGCCGGGGATGGAAATTGTTTTCAACGGAGCAATGACCGCTTCGGATTTTACGTGCGGCGGAAGCGCCAAAAGACGTTTTCGCAGTGCCTCGCCAATGGTGGCGCCTCTAACCGCCGCATCGAACGCATCGACCAGTTCCGGCGGAGCCGGCTTGGCCCGTTCCTCTTTTTCGTCAAAATCTTTTCCCGCTACTTTCGCAAAAGGTGATTTTGGGCGACGCGTTTGGCGATGTTCTTTTTTGCCGCGGATCGGCTTTTGAGAAAACAGGAAGTTGCCCCCAATGCTTGCGCCCGCCCATTTTGGAAATGGAATCTCCAGCGGCAATACGGCAAGATCGGTAAAGAGGTGAAATGCGATCGGAAGAAGAATTGTGTAAGGATAAGTTTCCAGAACGGGATGCGACATCAGATAAAGTCCGAACACGCGCACGTGGCTCCACGGCGAGCCGCGTTCCCCATTGGCGTTGGCTTGTTCGAGAGCGACGTGCAAAACGCCGAACACGAATAACGCGAGACCGCTCGTGATCAAATCATGATGGCTCAAGAACCAAACGATGCTTGGTATTTCCACGGCGAGCCACGTTATTCCGAGCGTGGTAATCGCATCGTCTGTTTTTTCACCGAACAGGCGTTGCGCGATCGGATAAATCCATTTCGAATTAAGAACGGCGGCGGCCAGCGAACTGGGATACACCGGTGTGCCGGGTTTGACCATTTCATTCCATTTGTATGTGCCGGTGGAGAAACGCTGCATGATCTGGTGCAGCTCCGACCCTTCGATAATTTTACCGGTGTTCATAAGTATCACGGCGTCGTGTAAAACGCGCGGACGTGCCGCTTCACCGCGCTCATAAAGAGATTCAATAATGGTGCGGACCATTTCAGCTAGATGGCCCATTTTGTTGCGTTTGGCGTACGCCGCTTCAACCTCGGCATTTCCCCATTCCCGTTGTTGTTCCAGGGTTTGCGCCGAGTGAACAAGGTAACCGTATTCAAGACTCGCGAGAACCATGGCTTCCATCAAGGTCAGGTTTTCAAGCGCGCCGAGCGGATGTTCGCTGTTGCGGCGATAGGATTGTTCCAGGCGAACGGCCAACGCTTTCGCGCCCGGCGCGCCGATTTTCTCTCTTAACGCCTTCTTGTCCGCCCACTTGAAAACAATCGTTTGGGCCAGCGTCCAGAAACCGGCGAGCCGCGCGTTGTGCCGCGCGAAGTCCGGGTCGTAGGGCGCGTCCGTCAAGCGCGGATCTTTGTTGTTGAGCGGCAGTTCCGGATATTCGATGTGCGCGGTAAGTTTTTGAACGCGCTCTTCCACACTCATGGTCAACAGATGAAACACCGACGTCGCTTTTTCCCTCGTTCTCCAATGCGGGTCGGAGAACGCGTATAGGACCGCGCGGTCGCGCGCCGGCGCCCCGCCCTCGGTAATGAGTTCGCCCAGGGCTTTTTTTCGCTCGTCGGCCAGCGGGTTCGTGCGGATTGTGTGCAGCAGGGATCCGGGCATGTCGGCAAAGTCATCATCGGTCATTCGCCAGAGTTGGAATTGGTTCCACTCCATCATTCGTTCCGGCAAACTGACTTTGTCCAGTTCCAAGAACGTGAACCGAAGCGCGGGCCGGTTGCTCGGAACCGGGAGTGAAAGCACATAGTCGCCTGGGCGCGTATCGCGCAATATAGCTGACCGATAGGCGGGGTTGTCGCGCAGATGGGCATGCATGCCCGGCCATTTATCGATCAGCAGCGTGCGCCCGCTGGCCGCTTGTTCCAGCCGGTTACTCGTCAGATAATCCTCGGAGCGGGCGTGAATAACGGGGATGGGGCGTCCGGGGTTGGCCTCGGAGAATAATTTTTTGAGGGTCTCGGTAAATTCATTGCGTTGTCCGTAAATCGGGTCGATGAGGTGCAGCTCTTTAATGTTTGGAAAGGCCGCAAAGAGTCCCATGAAAAGCGTCGTGTCATAGCCGGATGCCGGATAGACCACGCGTGTCACCTCAGCGCGCTCGGCGGCGCTCATCACGGCGCGAATGTCCGCGCCGGGCAAAGGTGATTTTCTTATTTTCTCCCATAACTCTTCCCATCGGTCGAAATCCGGAATAAGGCTGCTCGTTTTTTTCTGAGGAGCCGTTTCTCCGGAATCCGGATTGACGCTCATCCGGATCACGTTTCCTTCTGGGTGGCGGACGTTGAGCGTCACCGCACGGGGGGCGACCGTTACGGCCTGAAGCTGCCAGCCTTGAAGACTGCGGGTAAAAAAATCCTGAAGTGAGTCCAGCTTGGCGCCGGCGCGCGCTTCAAGGGACACAAGCCAACTGCTGGCCTGCAGGCGTACGGCTGGGCTTATCGGCGCTTTCGCTAAGAAAAGTTTTTCGCCTTCGAAGATTTTTTCCAGCGGCGTTTTTTCTTGAGCGAAAACGGACAGGTAAGCGGTGCCGGCGGCTGTGTCGATTTTGGTCAGCTTCGGCGTGAAGGAAACAAGCGGCGCGTTGTTTAGGCGGATGCTGTGAAAGCCGCCGGTGACGAACACCACGTTTTTGGCGTTGTGCTCTTTAATGGCGCGCGCCAAGTTCTCCGACATGCGCTCGTCGCGGATTTTGGCTTCCCGGTAGAACGCCTCAAAAGCGGACGTGTCATTGCGAGGCGAAGCCGAAGCAATCTCAAGATACTCGCTCCACTCATCCTTCGTCAGCGCCAAATCCAGCAGTTTTCCCCGCAGCGTCAGGCGGCGCGATTCGGCGATAAGTTCTTTTTCCGCGGCGCTGGCGGCCAGCGCGTCGAAGGCCTTTTGTTCGAGGGCGCGCGCGTCGCGCAAGAGTTGTTCCGTGTCGACCGACTGAGACAGCAGCACATAGCGCACGTACGTCGAGAGCGCCGGCATCGTCTGCAGCGAGACGCCGTTGTTCGCGCACAGCGCCTGGAGCGATTTGTAAAACTCGGCGTGATTTATGCGGCCGCTTTGGAACGCGGAGCTTAAATTCAGCAGAATGTTTTTATCTCGGTCGGTGATTTTTTCAGCGAGCCGATGGATAAGCTGGGTTCGTTCTTTTTCGACCCGGTCAAAATTTATTTGGCTTTCCATGGCGAGCGCATCGAGATAGGTTTTCATCGCGGCGCCTGCTTGAGCGTGGCGGCTCAGCTGTTCCATGTACGTTCCGAACGCCAGTTCTCCCCGCTCGTGCTGCTGCGCCGCCGCGTCCAATTCGCTGAGAGCGGGATTGAACACGGTTTTCTTTTTAGCGGCCAGCGCCGCGGTTTCGGCGGCCCATTCTTTCTTTAAGCGAGGCGCTTGCGAGAGCGCGGTTTTCACCGCGGCCACGTTGCGCTCGTAATGGATTTTATCGTCGATACCGATGATGGCGGTTTTTTTGCGCGCGGTCATCACCGCGTGAATGGGGCCGGAGATCTTGTTTTGCTCGAGAAGTTTGCCGGCGACGGTTTTAACGGCGGCTTGGTTGGAGAAGGAGGCGAAGGCGTTGAGATCAATCGGGCCAATCGCGCCTTCGAGCGCGATCAGATCGGCGCGTCCCGTGCGAATCAGCTCAGCGATCGCATGGCTGATGTTGGTTTGGGCCTCGAAATTTTCGTGAACGTCTTGGATGTGCAGGATCGTTCCGGAGTTTAAGTTGCCACGAAGCGTGCCGAATTGAGATAACGACGTGTTCGTTGTTCGTGGTTCGTTGTTCGAGGTGTTTAGGTTGGAACTACGAACTGCGAATTGCGAACCACGCACTGACGTCTGTCTTTCCGCCCAAAAACTCGTTTCCTGGACGTAAGCAAACGCGGAATTGGTAAGAAAATAGACGAGAATGAGCGCGGTGGAGAGTATCCGAGACACCATGGGAACAGTCTAGGCGTCTCGTATTAAGAAGGCTTTAAGAAGCGGTAAACAGGTTGTAAAGAATTAGGTTCGCGAAACGGCCTGATTTCTATAGGTGTTTTGGTCGCTTTGGCGGCCCAGCGCGAGCACGCTCTCGGGCGGTGTGCGGAGGTCGCTAGCCAGCCCGAAAAACTGCATTATTCTGAGCCCGTAATACGTCACGTCCAGTTCCCACCAATAAAAGCCTTGGTTGGTTGCACCGGGATAATAGTGATGATTGTTGTGCCATCCTTCGCCAAGCGTGATCAGCGCAAGGATAAAGCTGTTGCGGCTGGTGTCGGTTGTGGCAAAGCGGCGGCGCCCAAACAAATGGGCGGCGGAGTTAATGAGAAATGTTGCATGCCATAAAAGTACGGTGCTGATGATGAAGCCCCACACCGCCCCTTTCCAGCCGGCAATGGCTATGCATAGGAGTCCCCAAACAAACGGCGGCACCAGAAAATATTTGTTTATCCACATGAGCTCAGGATATTTTGTTAGGTCCGGTATCATTTTGTAGTTCGTCGCATCGTATTTGCTGTCCAGAATCCATCCGACATGGGACCACCAAAAACCATCACGCGCCGGTGAGTGGATATCTTGCGGGGTGTCGGCATAGCGGTGATGATGGCGATGATGTGCCGCCCACCAAAGCGGGCCTTTTTGCGCCGATGAACAGCCCAGCCAGGCAATCAAAAATTGCACGACGCGGTTTACTTTGTAGGTTTTGTGTGAAAAGTAACGATGGTAACCTGCCGTGATGCCGAACATGCGCAAGCCGAACGAGACGGCGCAGAGCATTAAGGCCTGCGCATCCACGCCGGTCCACAGCGCGAGCAGGCACGCGGCGTGGATTAGAAAAAATGAGATGACGTTAAGCTTTCCGGCGAGATTCACGAGCGGCTCCTTTAAAAATCGATACAAGAACATAATAAACGGGCGCGGCGACCAGCGGCGCAAGCAAGGCCCAAGCGGAAATTCCGTAAATGCCGGCGAGGCCGTATTTTGACAGAAACGGCGCCGGGCCCTGCGTGAATTCGCGAATAAGATCTGACGGCATAAGCGGCACCGGCTGCGCCCCGTACAATTTCTCCCCCAGTCGCACGAACAAAGGCAAGAGCCCCAGTTGCAGCGGGTACACCACGTAATTCACCGCCTGGATCGCCGGCTGGTTGAGTTTGAGAAAAATACCGATAAGAAAACACAACAGCGTCGTGCTGCCCAAAATCGGGAACACGCCGATGGCGCCGCCGAGCGCACAGGTGAGCGCGAGTTTCTCCGGCGTCACGCCTTGCGTGAGCTGCGCGAGGATCGGCTCTTTGACGCGTGTGCGCCAGAAATTTTTCATGCAGGCCGCCGCAGAAGGACGTCGCTCGCCGTCGCGTTCGCATCAAGCGAAAACAGGAGTTTGAGCATGTACGCCGACATGGCGATGTTGCCGAAAATCATAATGCCGATAAACCAGCCGATGCGCGCGCCCCACGACGTTTCCTTGTAAAAAACCCAGCTGTAAAACGTGATGAAGCCGAAATACGCGTCGGCCAGAGTGGCCACGCCCCAGCGTTCCTGAAGAAGCCACTCGAAACCCCATATCACGTTTTTCTCCAGGCTCGCCCAAACGGTCGCGGCGACAATGCCGATAAATATCAATGAGAACAGAATGCGCAGCGTGCGAATCATGCGTCACCTCGTTTGTTTAGGATCACGTCAAAAAAACGATCAATGGCTGAGGCGGCGACTTGTCCGCCCGGACCGTTTAAATTGAAATCAAAGGCATGCGTCGCCCACGGCAGTTCGATATACGCCACGCGCGCGCCAGCGTCGCGTAATTTTTTCGTCAAACGGCGGCTGTGTTCCACCCACGTGAGCGCATCGAGTCCGCCGTGAAAAAGGAGCGTTGGTGGAGAGTTTTTTGCCGCGAATTCGATCGGCGAGGCGTCTTTAAAGGCGTCCGGCACGTCGTCCGGCGAACCTCCGACAAAATTGCGAACCAGGCCGCGCGAATTGATGATGTCTTTCTCGGCGCCGAAATCGTAGGCGAGTTTGAGATCGGCCGGAGCGTAGAACGCAACCAGGCCTTTAAGCCCGGCATCGGCATTTTGATAGGCATAGGCCTGCGCGATTTGGCCCCCCGCCGAACGTCCGAGAAGGGCCCAGTTGTCCGGGTCGATGTTCCATTCTTTGGCGCGTGTCCGGGCGTAACGCACGGCCGCGGCGACGTCGTCGCGCTGTGCGGGCCATTTCCAGCGCGGCGCAAGCCGGTACGACATGGCCACGACCGAATAGCCGCGGTGGACCAAGTGCGCGTTAAACGCGCGGAATTGGTTCTGGTCGCCGCTGTCCCAGCCGCCGCCGTGTACAACCAAAATCCACGGCGCCGGGTCCGTGCATGCGGTGCGGTAGAAATCGAGCGTGAGTTTCTCCGGTTGCTCCGTGAAAACGAAGCGCTCCGGTTCGACGGGCGTTCCGCCTTTCAGCCGCCACAGCTGTTTTGCCGAGAGCATCGAACTGTCGTTCGCGGTGCTGAGGTTCGTTCCCAGTTCGTCGGCCCACTTTTTATCGTTGGCGAAAGCCAGTACCGCCGGTCGGAAGAACAGCGCCGCGCTTAAAATGAAAACAGCCGCGTGAACGCGCGTGATAGTGAACAAGGCGAGTAGAAAACAAAGGAGTCCGAGGAAGTGGCCGTACTCGGTGGCGAGAATGGACAATTTCCAGACGAAGAGCTGTTTCGCTTCAAAAAGCGTGTTTACCGCCAAGAGGAAAAAAAGGACGGCGAGCGCCGTGGAAACTATTTTCCTCACGTCGATTTTCCCAGAAGAGCGGCCTTCAGCGTCGGCATCACCGGCTTCGCGCCGAACCACATGCTCAGGAACGCTTTTTGAAAGTCGCGGCCTTTGATGGTCGCTTTGACCTGGCCGTCATCGATCACGCGCGTTTCATCGCCGGTCAGCTCAAAGGTTTCGACGCCGAATTTTTTGATCGGGCCGAACGCCTTCACCACCGAGGCAACATCTTTTTCCAGATCCGGATACGCGTGCGTGTTGCTTTCCTTGAATTGGAAATTCCAAGCGTCGGACACTTTCTGCTGGTTGAACGCGCGCACGAAAGTGAAATCAAAACGCAGTGGGCCTGTGGACTTCAAGACCTCTTGCTCGGTTTTGAGCGGAGCGGGCGCGTAAAAGCCGGCCACGTAAACTTTCACGTGCAACATCGTGGCGGTGCGCAATCCCGCGCCATTGAGCGTGAGCGTTTGGCCGTCCACCACGCGCGTCGGCTCCACGTTGACGCCGGCGATTTCAACGGCTCCTATGGGGCCGCTGAAAAACAGGAGCGCGCTAAAAATGATTTGTTTCACGCCGGTTTCCCATTGCGGAATAAATAATGCGACACGCCCCATTCCTGGCCGCCGCGATAGCCGAATAACTCTTCGCAGGCCATGAAGAAGATCCGCCAGCGCTGAAACCATTGCAGCGCGTGCGCGGGGCCGTAGACGTCCGCGAAGATGTTGATGATTTCTTTGCGATGGTTATCCATGTTCTCGAGCCAGGCGCGCGATGTTTTTGAGTAATGCACGCCGCTCCAAAGCCAGTTTTTCTCTAGGGTGAGATGCTCTTGGAAATGTTCCAAAAGGGTGTGCGCCGGCATTTGACCGCCGGTGAAAAAATATTTCCCCATCCAGTTGTCGTCGCCCTCGGTTTCGAACGGATACGAATGCTCACGGTGCGAAAAGATATGGACGAACAGTTTGCCGTCGGGTTTGAGCCATTTGGAAATGTGCTCGAGGAGTGTCTGATAGTTTTCCATGTGTTCGAACATCTCCACGCTGACCACGCGGTCGAATTGGCTGAATTCTTTTTCCAGCGGCGGCAATGTCGAAATGTCGCGCGTTATGACCACAACGTTGTTCAAACCTTCGTTTTTGGCGCGCGCTTCGATGAACAAGCGCTGCGGGGTTGAATTGGAGAGGGCGACAATTGTTGCGCGGGGGAATTTTCGCGCCATCGTTAGCGTGAGCGAGCCCCAGCCGCAGCCGAGCTCCAGAATGCGTTGGCCGCTTTGAAGTTCGGCGCGGCGGCACGTTTCGTCCAGGGCCGCGCGTTCCGAATCGTCGATGCTCTCGCATCCGTCGGGCCAGAAGCCGGAGCTGTATTTCAAGTTCTTTCCCAGCACGCGTTCAAAAAAAGCGGGCGGCAATTCATAATGCTGTTCGTTGGCGGCGCGGGTGTGCGCGGCGACGGGGCCTTGCGCGAGGCGCGCGGCGTATTGCGCGGTTTTTTTAATTGAGGGCTCGCCGAGCGAGTTTAGACGCTGTTTGCACAGACGGCGAATGCCGAAACGGATAAGTGAGTCCGGAACCCAGCCGTATTCCATCGCCGTGATAATTTTCCCCATCATCGGGCGTCTTCCTTGGGAAACCACGGCACGAAGGCGCTGGTCGTTTTTTGATAACGGATGTAATCCTCGCCGCGCGACTCAACGGCTTGCTGCTCCGTCGGCGGAATGCCGGACACCTTGGTGATTAAAATCAGCAGAAGCGCGGGCCCGAGCAGGCTCCAGTAGAAATAATCGGAGCCGATTGCCAGCGGGATGTACGCGCACCAGATCAGCCATTCGAAAAAATAATTGGGATGCCGGGAGTATTTCCACAGGCCGTCTCGGCAGGTTTTTCCCTTGTTCGCCTTGTTGTTGCGGAACGAGGCCAATTGGCGGTCGGCAATGCTTTCCCCCATTATCGAAATCGCCCAGATGCTGATGGCCGCGTAATCCAGCGTCGTCGGAAACGGCGCGGCGTTGTCGAGCGCGCCCAAAAACGTCAGCGGCAGAAGGAAAATCAGAACGCCCTGCAGAACATAAAGCCCGTAAAACGCGAGCTTGCTCCATTCACGGCGGAAACGCGCGTAACGGCCGTCTTCCTTGTCGCTCAAAACACGATCGAAAAACAAGTGCGTGGCCAGCCGCAGCGCCCAGAACGAAGCGAGTGCCGCGATGATAATGCGCCGCAGTTGATCCCCGTCGGCCTGGGCGGCCAGCAGGACCGTTTGCGCGCCGATGCCCAGCGCCCAGATCGCATCGATGGAATTGGCGTTTTTGGTTATGTCTTGACGCCACCAGGCCAGCGAAACGACAACCAAAATAACGGCGGCGGAGATGATGAGATACGCGGTCATATCGCGCCGAGAATGGGTTGATGGTGGTGGTCTTGCTTGGTGAACATCATTTGCACCAGGCCGATGCTGTTCTCTTTAAACCCGCCTTCGCAGTAGCCGAAATAGAATTGCCAGAGGCGATACAGTTTTTCCGGATAGCCGAGATTTAAGAAGTCGCTTTTACGCGCTTCCAATCGTTCGCTCCACGAGCGCAGGGTGCGCACGTAATGCGCGGTCAAATCTTCCTGGTGAAAAAGCCGCAAATCCGCGGCGGCGGAATTTTTCACCAGCGCGCCGACCGACGGAATGCCCGAACCCGGAAAAATGTGCTTCTTAATAAAGTCGACGGATTTTTTCGCCGCCTCGTAATAGCGGTCGCGAATAATAATGCCCTGCAGCATCATCGTGCCGTGCGGCGCGAGCCGCTGCGAGCACACCTCAAAGTACGCGTCCAAGTGGTCGAGGCCCACCGCCTCGATCATCTCGATCGAAACCAATTTGTCGTAGGTGCCCGTCAGGTCGCGGTAATCCTTGAGCAGCAGCGTGATGCGGTCTTCCACGCCTTCACGCTGAATGCGTTCCTCGGCCATTTCGTATTGGGCTTTGGAAATCGTCGTGGTTGTGATGTGGCAGCCGTAGTGTTTGGCGGCGTGAATCGCAAAGCCGCCCCAGCCGGTGCCGATTTCCAAAACGCGGTCGGACGGTTTGAGTCCGAGTTTGCGGCAGATGCGGTCGTTCTTCTCGGTGGATGCTTCGTGCAGCGTGCTTTGGGCGTCTTTGAAGATGCCGCAGCTGTACATCATGGTTTCATCGAGAAACAGCGAGAAAAAATCGTTGCCCAAATCGTAATGCGCGCGGATGTTCTCCTTGGCTTTGCCCACGGTGTTCTTTCGCGTTTTGTGAATTAGCCGTTCGATCGGTTGGAGCGCCGCGCCGATGCCGTTATCGAGCGTTATCAACGCATCGCGGTTGGCCACGAAAATGCGCGTGAGCGCCGCCAAATCCGTGCAGTCCCAATCGCCGTCGGCGTAGCTTTCGCCGGCGCCGTTGGAGCCGCCCAAGGAAACGCGGGTGTAGAAATCCGATCGGTTCACGGTGATCGTCGTTTCCACCGGAACGTCCGACACGGCAGGGCCGAACGTGTGGCGCTGGCCTTGATCGATAATGACCAGCCGTCCGCGCTTGATTTCGCGCAGTTTTTTAAAGAGAACGGATCTGCAGAGGGCGTCGATCGCCGAGCCGGGTGATTTCAGAATGGTTTTCATCGCGTGACTCCTTTTGGGTGCGAATAAAACGGCACTTTCTTCAGCCATAGCCTCATCGCCTGCCAGTAGATCAAGACAACGGTCTTAAACGTCATCAGCGGGTAACGCACCAAGGAGTGCAGAAAGTTCCAGGTTGTCGCATTTTTTCTTCGCAGGGAAAGCGTGGCGTCGAAGAAGCTGTGGGTTTCGTGACCGCTTAAATTCCGCATGTTGACCACCAATTTCTCGCCGGGTCGGGAAAACATCCATTTGTAAGCGAAATCCATGCCCATAAACGGTGAAACATGGAATTCCTTGGTGAGGGAAAAGTTTTCCGCCCCTTTTCCCCCATCGCAGCGCAAAACATAGGAATGGCGCTCATGCCACGGCGTGTTGGTGATCTCGGCGACAATGGTGTCGAGCGTTTGCCCGTCATTCGTAAAGCAATAATAAAATGAAACGGGGTTGAAGCAGTAGCCGAGATACGAAATTTGCGTGAGCAGGCGGATCGGGCCCGCTGGTCGATGGCCGGTTTCCTTTTCCACTTTATCGCGCACCGCTTGTTCCAGTGGTACGGACGGATCCCCTAAGTAATCCGCGCGGCGAAACCAGGCCAGCGGCCGCCACTTAAAGAAGTTCATTTCTGCCAAGTCGACGTAATACAGGCAGACGTCGTAGGCGAAGGCATTTCCCGTCGGCTTAAAACGACGGTGGCGCAATCGCCCCGTGTAGATCGCGCTGTTCATGCGATCCTCACGCCCAGGCTCCCGCAGACGCGTTCGCCGCTGGCCACGCCGTCTTCGTGAAAGCCGAAGCCCCAGTACGCGCCGCAGAAGTGCGTGTTGCGCACATGGCTGATTTCCTCCCAACGCTTTTGCGCGGCGACCGCGCGGGCGGTGTAAACCGGATGATGATAGAGGATCGTTTTTATGACTTTGGAAGGGTCGATCTTGTGTTTCATGTTGAGTGACACGAGAAAGGTTTCCGGTGCTTCCAGGCTTTGCAGGATGTTCATGTCGTATGTTACGGCCACTTTCTCCTGCGGTTCAGCCGGAATCAGGTAATTCCAGGCGGCCCACGCGAGCCGGCGCCGCGGCATAACGGAGGTGTCGGTGTGCAAAACGGTCGGGTTTTCCTGATACGAAAACGACCCGAGAATCTCCCTCTCTTTCGGCGTGGCGTCACTCAGCAGAGGCAACATTTGGTCGGCGTGGCCGGCGAGCACCACGTGGTCGAACGGGGCTCCGTCAACGAGAACGCCGCTGTCCGTCCTTTTCACGGACTTTACCGGCGCGTTCAAACGCAGCCGGTCTTTAAACGGCGCGATGAGCGCCGGAATGTATGTCTTGGAGCCGCCTTTGATCACGCGCCACTGAGGGCGGTTGTCGACGGACAGCATTCCGTGGTTTTTAAAGAAGCGCACGAAATAGGCCACCGGAAAATCCCGCATCTGCCGCGCGCCGGCCGACCAGATCGCCGCTCCCATCGGCACGATGTAATGGTCGATGAATTCGCGCGAATACTTCCCTCGCGCCAAATAATCGCCGAGGGTTTGTTCGTCCGTTGAATCGGTTTCCAGCAAACGCGGCGCCTCCGCGTTAAAGCGCAAAATATCTTTGACCATGCGGTAGAACGATGGCTTAAAAAGATTGGAGCGCTGTGCAAAAAGCGAGTTGAGCGTGGTGCCGTTGTACTCGAGGCCGGATATTTCGGATTTCACGCTGAAGCTCATTGTCGAGGGTTGCGCGGCCACGCCCAGTTTTTCCATGAGCTTGATGAAGCGCGGGTAGGTGCGGTCGTTAAAAACAATGAAGCCGGTATCAACGGGATAGTCGCCCGAAGGCGTCTTTACGTCGACGGTGTTGGTGTGTCCGCCTGTGTGCGCGAGCGCGTCGAAAACGTGCACGTCGGCCCGCGCGGAAAGATGATGCGCGCAGACAAGCCCCGAGATGCCGGCCCCGACCACCGCGATCTTCATCCGGTCACCACCGCAGGAATTTCTTGCCCACGATGGCGCTCACCCCGGCCAGAAGAATTACGGGTGTCAGGTGCCATATTGCCAAGTGCAGAAAATTCTCGTGATCGCAGATGAATTGCATGAAGAAAAGACCCATTGTTCCGGCGGACAGCCCGAGCCATAGCGCGGTGTAGGCGGGGCGCGTTGGAGCGAGACGTCGGGCCAACGCCAGGGTGAGCGCGCCTTCTATCGCGCCGAGCATAAATAGGATTGGGCCGCAGCGTCCGCGGTAGAAGCTCATTTCCCCCAGCCACTCCGCATGCAAGGCGGTGAAGGAAAGCCGCGATACCACCAACGCCGTCGTAGCGATTAAAAAAATCAAGCCGATCAATTGATCGCGTTTCGATAAAAGTCCCGGGATGGAACTCCGGTAAGCGACAACCGCCGCGGCCAGAAAAGTGAATAAAAAGACCGCGGTTTCAGCGCGGAAAAAAGGGGCCTGCGAACGGTCCGCGAAATCAGGCCGAATTGGCATTAAATAAAAGGAAATCGCGAGCATGGCGATGGTGGCCGCCATCCAAATGAACATCAGGCCGCGGGTAAAACCCGGCTTGTGCGAACCGGGTAATTTCACGGACAGGTTTTTGATGAGATCGTCTGTTTTCATGGTTCTCCTTCGCTAATCAGTACGCCCTCGGCGCGGCAATGGTTACAGGGCGGATTCGCGCCGTTTTTTCCGTAGTTTCTGAACGGTGCGGTGAATGGTGACTTTGACGGCTGAAAGGGACATGCCGAAGCGCTGGGCAATGTCGTTAAGCGGCAGGCGCTCGACCTTGGCGAGGATCAAAATATCCTTCTGTTTGGGCGATAAGCACGACAGCAGTTCTTCCAATTCCCATATTTTCTCGTCGGAAAGCGGCGCGGGCTCGGGCGCGGCCGGCTCAAACCCGTCCTCCCATTCGGTAAGCGCCGGGCGGCGTTTTTCCGCGCGTACGGCATCGATCACCCGGTAGCGGGCGATGGCAAAGAGCCAGGGAAGAATGGGGCGCGTGGGTTGGTAGAGGTGCTTTTTGCGGTGCAGGGCCAGCAGGACGTCTTGGACCAGATCTTCAATTTTATCGGGAGTGCGGGTCGCGGCGCCCATTGTGTTGAAAAGATAGCCGCGGACCATGGCGGCGACGCGCCGCAAAAACGTCTGATACGCCTCTTGATCATCATTGAGGCTGCGGACCATCAATTCCCGCAGTTGGGTTTCGAGCGTTTCGCGCTGGTAGAGGATAGAACCGTTCCTTGGTGCGGATTATTTACACGGCAAGTGTATAAAACAAAAGGCCCCCCGCCATGCTGAGTGGCGGGAGGCCTTTTGTGCGGATTCGTCGGGAATTCTACCGGCTGACGATGACCTTCTTCTTAATGTTTTGTCCGGGCAGTTCAAAATACACAACGTACACGCCCGAACCGACGCCGCTGTTGTTTAGGTTGCTCCCATCCCACGTCACGTTTTGCGTGGCCCCAACGGCGACGAAGCCGTCGAACAACGTTTTAATGAGGTCTCCCGTGTGGTCGTACACTTTCACCGTCACGTTGCCGCTTTGGTGAACATTGATCGGGAAGTTGATCAAGCGATTGCCTGGGGTAATGATGTTCGGCGTGTCGCCGATCGGGCCGCTTTGTGACGGGCCCGTGGTGGCGTTGATCGTGACTTGGTCGTGCACAAAATTTGTGCCGTCAAACACCTCGAGATCGAGCACATAAACACCAGGCTGCATGAATGTGATTTTGGGGTTTAAGATGGCGGGGTCCGTGAACGGCGCAGACGCCGGGCCGGAGACGACCGTCCATTTATACGTCAAGCTGACCGGAAACGCGGTGCTGACCGACACGGTGGCGTTCATCTGCACCTCCGTGTTGATCGGGGCGTCAACATCGGGCCCCGCGTCCACGACGGGCACGCCCGGCGCGACGACGTTGATGATCATACGGTCGACAACCGGCACGTTGCAATCGTTGTAGGTGACCATTTCAATCATGTACACGCCCGGCGCGGAAAAAGCGACGTCGGTCGTGAGCGCGGCGGAATCGGCGAAGCTGACCAAGCCCGGGCCGGACACCTTGCGCCAGGTGGTCGGGCTGCCGGTGGAGGTGCCGCCGACGGTCGTGATGGTGCGGTAATCGATATCGGCGACAAAGGTGGTCGTACTGCCGTAGGTGTCGCGCCAAATCGTGTAATCGGCGGCGTCAACAACGCCATTCTTATTGATGTCGGCCGGCGCGTACCAAAGCGCATCGCCCGGCGTGGTGCCAAAATGACGCTGCCATAGCAAAAAGTCGTGGCCATCAACGTCGCCATCGCCTTGATCCGATGAGAATAAAATCGTTTGGTCGGGGCCGACCGTGACGACGGAGCCTGGACGCGGATTGATTTGCACTTGGACAACACCGGTTGACACGTCCACGCCGTCCGTTACCGCGAGCATCAGTGCGTACGCGCCTGGCTTGGTGAAGGTCACGAACGTGCTCGTGCTGTGCGGGGTGTCGAAGAAAACGGCCGAGCCATCGCCAAAAACAACCGTCCACGTGGACGAGATGGCGCCGGGCGGGTTCGGTAAGCCGTCATCGTTGACGGATGCGGAAACGCGGAACCGAAAGCTCGGGTAGTCAATGTCGGCAACGTCGCAACCCGGCGTGCCGCAATTGGTGCCGAAATGGTCGCGCCATACTGAATAGTCGGCGGCGTCAACAACGCCATTCTTATTGATGTCGGCCGGCGCGTACCAGCCGGAATTGTCTGGCGTGCTGCCGAACGTGCGCTGCCAGATCAGGTAGTCTTGGCCGTCGACGTCACCGTCGCCGTGGCAACCCATTTGGGCGACCACATTGGGTGAGGAGATGACCACGACCGGCGGAGCCGCCAGGAGCGGCGAGGCCAGTACGAGGGTGGAAAAAAGGGCGAGAAGAAAATATTTTTTCATGATTAGTTGGCTCCTTCCATTTCTTCTTCATCCGCTTCATTCGCCTCGGGTTGAGCGGGTTCCG
>CAZCJA010000058.1:0-15455 GCA_964499015.1 uncultured Elusimicrobia bacterium | reverse complement strand
AGGATCTGGGCGGACAGATCAAGCAAGTTACCATCACGGAGTTGAAAGATTCCACGTTCTTCGCCGAAGTGTGGTTGCTTAAGGACGGCAAGGAAATCCGCATCGACGCGCGGCCGAGTGATTCGGTGGCGCTGGCCGTGCGCGTGAACTGTCCGATCCTCGTGAACGATCAGGTGTTTGAGGCTTGCCCGGAATTGCTCAAGCCGATCAGTGAAGAAGAAGTGACCGATTTCAAAAAGAAGCTTGAACACATGACGCCCGAAGATTTTTTTAAAGATCTAAAAAATAAAGACAATCCGCCGGAAAACCCCGGCGAATTTCCCCAGGGAGAACAATAATGCAACACGTGTTGCGAGCTGTTTTGCTGTTTATCATCGGTCCGTTGATCGGCTATTTTATCGGAGGCATGTCCTACAAGGGCGCGCTTATCGGCTGCGGTTTGGCCGCGTTCATCGTTGTTATTGAGCTCCTGTTCGACCAGATTCAATTGGTTACCATTGTTGTCGGCAGCGTCGGCGCGATTCTGGGCTTGATCGTGTGCCGCATATTGTTCGCCGGAATAATCCGCGTGGACGAACCGACCATTCACCGCTACTTGGAATCTTATTCGGCGTTGCTCTATCTGTTGTTCGCTTATCTCGGCGCGGCCATCGCGATCAAAAAGAAAGACGACCTGGATTTGCTCGACAAGAACATTGTCGTTAAGGGGAAAAACAACAAAGACGTTAAACTTCTGGACACGTCCGTTCTTATCGACGGCCGCATCGTGGAAATCGTCGAGACGGGTTTTTTCTCGGGCAAGCTGCTGGTGCCGTCGTTCGTCCTGCACGAGTTGCAAATGGTGGCCGATTCCGGCGACGCCGCCAAGCGGCAGCGCGGGCGCCGGGGCCTCGATATTTTGAAGCGGTTGCAGGAAGCGGCGGACGTTAACGTTAAAATTTACGACCGAGACTTCCCCAGCATTAAAGAAGTCGACTCGAAGCTGATTCAATTGGCCAAGGAGTTGGGGGCGGCGCTGGCGACCACCGATTTCAATTTGAACAAGGTGGCCGCGTTGCAGGGCATTCCCGTGTTAAACGTCAATGATTTGGCCGGCGCGCTGAAGCCGGTCGTTCTTCCCGGCGACGCGTTGACGCTGTATCTCGCCAAAGAGGGCAAGGAAAAATCCCAGGCGGTCGGCTATTTGGACGATGGAACGATGGTGGTGGTCGATGAAGGCCGCCGTTTTATCGGCAAGCGCGTGGACGTGGCGGTGAACTCGATTCTCCAAACATCGGCGGGTCGAATGATCTTCGCCCGGTTTGTGAACGGCCATGAGCAGGCGCATCCTGAGCCGCAAGCGCCTTCCAGCGACCCGCATTCTTCTCCCGCGTAATTAATGAAGGTTGGTGCCGTTCTTCTCGCGGCGGGCTCAAGCCGGCGTTTCGGCGGAGCGCGTCCCAAGCAATTCCTGAAATTAAACGGACGGCCGTTGCTCATTCATTCGCTGCAAACTTTTCTAAAAACCCCCAGCGTGAAGGAAGTTGTTGTCGTCATTGCGAACGAAGTGAAGCAATCTCAAGAGGTCGTGAGATTGCTCGCCCGCCTGAGGCGGGCAAGTCGCTACGCTCCTCGCAATGACGTCAAAGTCACGTTCGGCGGCGACTATCGCGGCGCGTCCGTGAGGAACGGCGTGCTCGCCTTGTCCAAGAATGTTGATGTCATTTTGGTGCACGACACCGCCCGCCCACTGGTGACCCGTCCGATCATCGAGGCTGTCGCCCGCATGGCCCATAAAAAAGGCGCGGCGTTGGCCGCCTGGCCGCTGCCGGATACGTTAAAATGGGCCGGCACCGACGCGCGCGTGAAGAAAACCATTCCGCGCAAAGATTTATGGCTGGCGCAGACGCCGCAAGGATTTCGCCGCGACGTGGCGCTGGCCTGCTTGCTCAAGCCCTCGCCGACGGCGACGGACGACGCGGAACTGGCCGAGCGCAAAGGCCGCACGGTCTATGTGGTGAAAGGCGCACCGACGAACATGAAAGTCACCACCCCGCACGATTTCTCGATTTGTGAAGCCATCCTCCATGAAAAATAAACACGGCCGCACGGGCATTGGGTTTGACGCCCATGATTTTTCCTCCGGCGGCACGCTGATTCTGGGCGGCGTTAATTTCCGCGGCTATCCGCGTTTGCGCGGCCATTCGGACGGCGACGCGCTCCTGCACGCGATCATCGATGCGCTGCTCGGCGCCGCGGGCCTCGGCGACATCGGCGAAATGTTTCCCGACACCAAAAAATCCATCAAAGGCATTTCCAGCCGCGTCATGCTAAAAAAGGCGCTTGCAAAAGTGAAAGCCGCGAAACTTTCCATCGTCCATGTCGACACGATTGTGGTCGCCGACACGCCCAAAATCACGCCGGTGAAGAAAAAAATCCGCGCGCGCATCGCCGCCGACTTGGGCATTTCTCCGCGCAGCGTCAACATCAAGGCCAAAACCTCCGAAGGCACGCGCCTGCTCTCCGACAACGGCGGCATCGCCGCCTGGGCGGTCGCCACCCTCACCCATGCCTGAACTTCAGCTGCATAACACGCTCACCGGCAAAAAGGAAATCTTCAAACCGCTTAAGCCAGGACATGTCTCTATGTATGTCTGCGGCATCACGCCGTACGATGAATCGCACATTGGGCATGCTCGGTGCTATGTCGTTTTCGATTTGTTGAAAAGAGTTCTTATCAGTCTCCTCGGATATAAAGTGGACCACATTCAAAATTTTACCGATGTTGACGACAAAATTATTAATAGGGCCAATGAATTAAAGCAGCCAGCGGTTGGTTTTGCTGAGCCTTATATGAATAGCTTTAAGAAATATATGGGGCAGCTTAACGTTTTGCCTCCAAGGGAATATCCGTTGGTGACGGGAAATATGGATGAGATTAAGAAGCTCATTCAAAAGCTAATCGACACGGGTGTGGCCTATGAATTGAATGGGGATGTTTATTACTCGGTTCGTAAATTCCCGGCTTATGGAAAGCTTTCCAAGAGAAAGATTGATGAGTTGGCTCAGGGGGCTCGCGTTGAAATTAACGAGCAGAAGAAAGACCCGCTCGATTTTGCCCTTTGGAAGAAAGCGAAAGAAGGGGAACCCTTCTGGGAATCGTCTTGGGGGAAGGGAAGGCCAGGGTGGCACATTGAATGTTCGGCCATGTCGATGAAATATCTTGGGGAAAAGTTCGACATCCACGGCGGAGGGTTGGACCTTATTTTCCCTCATCATGAAAATGAAATTGCTCAATCTCAGGGAGCGACAGGCGACCTAAATTCATTCGCGCAATATTGGCTACATAACGGCTTCGTGACGATTAATAAAGAAAAGATGTCCAAGTCTTTGGGTAACTTCTTCACGATTAAGGAAGTTTTTGAAAAATACGACCCGCGGGTCGTTCGCTACTTTCTCCTGGCTCAGCATTACAGAAGCCCATTGAATTTCTCAGACCATGAATTGGATGCAGTAAAGACCGTTTGGGAAAACAGGATTTCAAATGCGCATAAGGCTGTGAGAAACTGGGTACAAAATTCACCTGATAAGCATGGGGAAATTGAATCCGATAACTGGGCGTCATTTGCTTATGCTTTGCTTGATGATCTCAATACACCCAAAGCGTTAGCAGAGCTCAATAATGTTTGCAGCAGAATATTCCAGTTAACCGCAGCCAATGAGTTCAATAAGGAATTGGCTCAATTGGGCGTCGTTTTTGAACGAATGTTAACTGTCCTCGGCTTAAGCCCGCATGAAGAGTCTTTTAGCGACGAGATTCGTGAGATTGCACTGGAGCGCTGGCAAGCGCGTCTAAATAAGAATTGGAAACGCTCGGACGAGCTTCGTGATTTGCTCAAACAAAAGGGCGTCATCGTCGAAGATACGGCCAGAGATTACAAGCTTAAGAGGATTTAATGCGCGAACGCGACGACGACAAAGATCCCATGGATTGCATTTACGGACGCTGGCCGGTGCGGGAAGCGCTGGAAGCGGGGCCCGTCAGCAAAGTTTTTATCGCCAAAGGCGCCTCCGGCGGCCCAATCGACGACATCGTCAAGCTGGCCCACCGCAAAAACGTCCGCCTGCATTGGGCGGAACGGCGCCAGCTCGATAATATGGTGGACGGCGATCATCAAGGCGTGGTGGCGATGGCGGCCACGGTCGGCTACATCAATTACCATGATCTGCTGGACACGGCGCTTAAAAAGCCGTGCCGGGGCGCTTCTTTGTTGTTTCTCGACGGCATCCAAGATCCGCAAAATTTAGGCTCGCTCATTCGCAGCGCCGCTTTTTTTGGCGTGCACGGCGTGGTGATCGCCAAATGGCGGGCGGCCTCGCTCACGTCGGCGGTTGTGCGGGCTTCGGCGGGCGCGGCGCGCGTTCTTCCGGTCGCCCAAGTCTCCAACCTGGCCACCGCCATGGAGGCCGCCAAGGAAAAAGGATTGTGGTTCGTTGGCGCCGACATGGACGGCGAGGACGCCAAAAAGGCCGATATCGCCCGGCCCTTTGCGCTGGTCATGGGCGCCGAAGGGGAGGGCCTGCACGATCTGGTCCGGAAAAAGTGTGATTATGTAGTGCGTTTGCAGAAGGGCAGCAGCGGCCCGGCGATCGCGTCCTTGAATGTGGGCGTTGCCGGAGGCATCCTTATGCATCATTTTTCGTAACATAAACCCCTGCGCCGGCGTAGCTCAACTGGTAGAGCAACGGTTTTGTAAACCGTAGGTTGTAGGTTCAAGTCCTATCGCCGGCTTCTTAATAATTCTTGTGCAAAGCCCTCTCCTTATTTGCTGAAATACGCACCCCTAACCCTCAGTATTTTTCGGCTCAAAAACATAAAAAGGACGTAACCAAATAATGCGCAAAATGCGACTGATGTTCGCCCTCGCCGCAATGACGTTTTTTATTCTGCCGGGATGCGGATCCCAGCAAACATCCAAGGAAGGACGGGTGGTTGTTTGGCACTGGATGACCGACCGCGAACAGGCTTTAAACGAGCTCGCCAAGAGATACAAAGAGGCCACGGGCGTTGAGGTGGAATTCCAGCTGTATGCGCCGTCCGATGTTTATAAACAGAAGGTTTCCGTGGGCGCGCAAACCCGCAGCCTTCCCGAAATTTACGGCGTCCTGGGCGACGCCCGCGAACTGGCCAGCTTCGCCAACGCCGGCCACGTCGCCAACCTGAAGAGCAATCTCGAGGAAAGCACCGGCACCTGGAAGAAATCCTTTTTCGACGGCGCTATCCAAACCGCCTATTACCCGGCCAATAACCAATTTAACGTCGCCGAAGGCTACTACGGCATTCCGATCGACGTGACCAGTATCCCGCTCATCTACAACAAGAAGCTGTTCGCCAAAGCGGGCTTAAACCCCGACAAAGCGCCGGCCACCTGGGCCGAATTTTTGGAAGCCGGCAAAGCGCTTAAAAAAGCGGGCGCCACCGGCTTCGTCAGCGGCTGGGGCGAGTCCTGGCTGATCTATTCCTTGGCCACCAACATGGCGTTCAATGTGATGGGCCTGCCCAAAATGATGGACACCTTCCAGGGCAAAGTGAAATACACCGATCCGGACTGGATCAGAGTTTTCGAAGCCTTTGAACAATTGGAAAAAGCCAATATCGTTGATTCAAGCTTGGTCACTCTGCAGAACAAAAACGCCGAGCAGGCGTTCGCCTCCGAACGCTCCGGCATGACGTTGAACGGATCCTGGGGCGTGAACGTGTACGCGGGCATGAACCCCAACTTGGATTACGCTCCGTTCGCCACCCCGTCGATCGGCGGAAAATACGCGCGCACCGTTTGGGCGGGCGCGGGATCGGTGTTCAGCGTGAATCCGAACACCCCGAACAAAGAGTTGGCCATCAATTTTCTAAAGTGGCTCACCGCCAAAGAGCAGATGGCCTACTTGGTTGAACAGACCAAGAACCTTCCCTCGATCAAAGGCTTGGACAAGAGCATTTCGCCGGTCCTCGCGCAGTTCGCGAAACTGTCGGAAAATTCCATTCATCCCACGCGTTTCCAGTGGACGGAAGAGCCCACGGTTCTCGAAGTGTTTAACAAAGGCATTCAGTCCATTTTGATCAACGAGAAAACCGCTGCGCAAGTCGCCGCTGAAGTTCAGGCCACGAAAGAAAAGGTCGCGGGGAGATAAAACGTGACCGAAGCGAAGGGGGCTTTGGGACGCGCGCTAAACACCTTTCGGTGGTCGTCTCTCAGCAACTACGTTTTCGTCATTCCCGCCGTTCTCCTCTTCGTTGTCTTCAACCTCTATCCGCTGATTGAAATGTTCCGCATGTCGCTGCTCGATTGGAACGGCATCGATTTGAGCGGCGGCCGTTTCGTCGGCCTCGGCAATTTCAAAGACATTTTGTTCGATAACGCGTCGTGGTGGATTTCCGTCAAAAACGCGGTGTACATCACGCTCCTCGCTTTGACGTTTCAAAACGGCGTCGCCCTGCTTCTCGCCTGGCTGGTTGACCGCGAACTCCGCGGCGGCCAAGTGTACCGGTCCATTTTTTTCCTGCCGCCCATCCTCTCCGGCATCGTCGTCGGCCTCATTTGGAACTGGATTTTCCAAGGAGATTACGGGCTTTTGAACCACGTTTTGGAACGTCTCGGCTTCGGCGGCGTGGCGCGCGCCTGGTTTGCCGATAAAGACACCGCGCTTCCTGCGCTGGCGGTTGTGCACATGTGGAAGGGTTTCGGATGGGGCTTCATTATTCTTTTGGCGGGCCTGCAGGGCATCTCGCGCGATCTGTACGAGGCCGCGCGGGTGGACGGCGCCTCCGAATGGCAAATTTTCTGGAAGATCACCGTTCCGCAGATGATTCCGGTGTTCGTTCTGGTCAGCGTGCTGACGATCCTGGGCACCATGCAAATTTACGATTTGATCATCACCACCACGGGCGGCGGGCCCGGCTGGAACACGGAAGTGCCGATGAAGCGCATCATGAACGCGATTTCGCCGGAATCGCGCCTGGGCTACGCCTGCGCGATGGGCATTATCTTCGGCGTCATGCTGCTGATTCTCTCTCTAATCCAAATCCAGCTCTCCAAACGGTTCAAGGCGGACTAATGGCCACCACGCAGACCGCCGAAACGATAACCCCCATTTCCAAGATGACGCTGGAGCGCGTTATGATGCGCGCTTGGCGCATCACGCGCAGCGTTCTCAGCCACGCGGTGCTGCTCACGGTGGCGATCGCCTGCATCATGCCGCTGGTGTGGATGATGTCCTCCGCTTTGAAAACCCAGGCCACTGTTTTCACCGACATGAGCCTGCTCCCGGCCAATCCGCAGTTCATGAATTTTGCCGAGGCCTGGACCAAAGGCAAGTTCGGCGTTTATTTCTTCAACAGCGTCTTCTACACGGTTGTCTGCGTGTTCGGCGTACTGGCCATCTCCTCTTTGGCCGCTTACGCGTTCGCGCGCTTGGAATTCCCGGGCAAGAACATCATCTATTACATGTTCCTGGCCACGATCATGATCCCGGTCCCGGGCGCGATCGTCGCGCTCTATGTTTTGATTCAGAAACTGGGCCTTGTCGACACGCGCCTCGGCTACATCCTGCCGCAAATCAACGGCGGCTTGGCGCTCGGACTGTTTATTCTGCGCCCGTTCTTCGAGAAAATCCCCAAAGACTTGGAAGACGCGGCCCGCATCGACGGCTGCGGCCGTTTCGGCATTTACTGGCACGTCGCCCTGCCGCTGGCCAAGCCGGCGCTCGCGGTGGTGTCGTTGTTCACGTCGCTCGCGGTATGGAACGAATTTATTTTGGCCCAGCTCGTGCTGCAGAACCAAAAACTCATGCCTCTCCAGCTCGGTCTTGTTAAATTCTGGGGCGGCACCATCACCGAGTACCCTCTTCTTATGGCCGGCATGTCGATTTCGGTGATCCCGATCATCATCGCCTACATCTTTTTGCAACGTCACATTATCGCCGGCGCGACCGCAGGTGCGTTGAAAGGGTAACTGCTTGAAACAAGGCCGTTTGCAAGCACTCGTCGTCCTCTCCTTCTTTAGCGTCGCGGCAGCCCACTCCGCCGTCGATGCGCCCGCTTTTATGGAGCCGGGTTCCCTTCGTTTCTCCCATGAACTCTCCCTGGAAGGCGTCGCTCATCGCTTAACCAACGGCTACAACGTTCAAGAAAGCGGCCGCGATTTCACCTATAGCCAGCAAGGCAACAACAAACGCCCGTGGAAGTCGGATTTCGGTTCCGTCCTCAAAACCGAAGTGGCCACGCGCATCGGCGAGGATGTTTTCGGACGCGTTTTGTTCGACGCTCAAGGCGGTTACGCCAACCGTTTCTGGCGACCGATCAACATCAATCGCGACGCTGAGGAAAACGACCACATCCTGATCCTCCGCCAGCTTGAAGCCAAAATCAAAAAAGACGATTGGTATGTGAACGGCTACGCGGGCGTCGGCCACGCCGATTGGTACGCGCAGGGCGACTTCTTCCGCTTGTATCCCGACTCATTCCCCGACAGCGGTTATCTCGGTTCCTCTGGTTATTTCGGCGTTCATCCTGAAAATTGGAACCAAGACCAGTATTTGAACATCAGCCGCCGCAACATTCCGCGCGGCTTCGAAGGCGGCATGGATTTTGGCCGCGGCAACGCCGCGGTGGCGTACGGCGACGAAGTGGCGTGGGGGCTTAAGAAGTCCGGTTACGGCCGTGTGACGCTGCCGTTTTCACGCAGCCGGCTGACTCTCGTCGCCAAGAACGAAGATATTTCCGAGGATATTTTGAACAAGAACGCGGAACGCCACGCGGTCGCGCTCTCGTGGGACAAGCCGTATGGATCGGGCCATCGTTTTGTCGCCGGCGTTTTGTATCAGCCGTACCGCCACGGTGAAATGTATGAAAGCATCAACGACGACGGCGTGATTTCCGATAAAACCGCGAAACGCGGCGACGGCTACGGCGGAAAGGTGCGCCTGGAATTTCAGCCGGTGGTCGCCAACAAGCTTTTCATCACCTCCCTCGAAGCTCAGCACCTGGGCATACTTGCCGGGAACAAAGACCAGATCGATTTCCTGATCGGCACCAACCTCTTTTCATCGTGGCGCTTCGACACGCAGTACACCTATCGCAAACCGGTCAACGGCGCGATCCCGTTCCGCTATGAAGGCACGCCGAGCAACATCGGCAACGTGATTTCGAACCCCCGCGGCCCCGAGTCGCCGTTCACCGTGGATTGGACCAATCGCGAAGCCGTTTTCTTGCTGACCACCATCTGGTTCGATCCGACCAGCGACACCAATTTTTTCTTGTACGACCCGCACCGTTTGGAAGGCTGGAACGTGAACAAAAAAGAGAACGCCCGCTTTGCGCTCGCTTTTCAGCACCGCATGTCCGATTATCGCGACACCACCGACCGCATGACGTACTATGACGCGGAAGGGGATTTGCATTGGGAGTCCGCCGCGCACACGGGCGCCTGGCCGTCGGACGGTTTTCTACACGAAGTTCGCCTGCTCACGCGCGGCAAAACACGCTCAGGCTCGTGGACATTCGGCGTGGCCGGCGGGCAATCCCCGGCAATGCTCGGCGCGGTTTACTCGAATGACGACGATGTGGAGAAGCCGGTGACCGAATACATCTCCGTCGAAGGACGTATAGAAGTACGGCGCTTCGCCTTCTGGAGTCACTATGGCTCCGGTGTGTGGGGTCCCGAGACCAACATTCATCCGTTCTTCGGATTGTCGTTTGACCGGTTGTTCGGAGCGGGTGTGAGTTATAATATCAGCACCAATACCACATGGGATATTGGATACCTGGCAGCGCGCCAAGACGACAGTTTGTTCGTCGCCCCTACCCTTGGCTCGTACGACGAAATCCGCACTGTGTTTTCTCATCGCTTTGGTTTTCAGTTGCAGTTTCAAGAGTTCTAGCTGGCTATAGTTAAAAGGGAGGAAGTCATGTCAAAAAGCATCAAGATGTTGACGTTGTTCATCGGCTTGGGAGGCCTTGCAGCGGTGTCGTCCAGCCTCAACGCCAAAGAAGGGGCCAAGGGTGGTAAACCGAGCGACACGGACGCGGTGTTCTATGTGTTCACGGAAAAAGGGTCCCGCTTGAATCACTATATTCCGTCCGGCTGGATGGGAGATTTCGGCGATCTAAAGATTAACAATGGGTGGACCAAGGGCGTCGCCAAACCCAAAGACGCCAAAGCCGCCCCGAAGAAAAAAGGAAAAGACGCGGCGGTGGAAGAGAAGGACGAAACCTGCCTTCAAATCACCTACTCCGGCGATCGCAAACAGGGCCACGGCTGGGCCGGTATTTACTGGCAGCACCCGGCGAACAACTGGGGCGACAAGCGCGGCGGCTACAACCTGACCGGCTATAAGAAAATGACGTTCTGGGCCAAAGGCGAAAAAGGCGGCGAAACCATCGACAAATTCTTTATGGGCGGAATTTCCGGCCAGACCGAAGAAGGCGACTCCGATGAAGCCTCCGTCAGCCCGGTCACGCTCACCAAAGATTGGAAAATGTATTCCGTTGATCTCACCGGCCTTGATCTCACCCACATCATCGGTGGCTTCGGCTTCGCGGCGAACGCGGACGCCAATCCCGACGGCGTTGTGATGTACGTTGACGAGATCCGTTACGAAAAATAAAGCCGTCATTATTTCGGGGGGACTACTTCTCCTCGGAAGTTCTTTTCTCCTGGCGGGTGGGCGGGCAAAGCCCATTCGCCAGGCGGAAAAGTACTCGCTCACCAAGAGCGAGGAAATTCCCATTCCCGCCCGCAAAGCCAATTTCCCGTTTGCCATCTACAGCGACGAATTCAAAAAAACAGCTCCGTATATCGCCAGCGGCTACATGGGCGACGGAGATTCCCTTAAACTTTCTTCTTCGTACGAGTCGGCCCCGCTCACGAGTGGCGAGCAAGGCCGCACCGCGCTGCGCGTCACCTATTCCGGCAAAGGCAACGAAGGCTGGGCCGGTATTTACTGGCTGACGCCCGCCAACAACTGGGGCACGATGAAAGGCGCCGGCTTTAATTTGACCGGAGCCAAACGCCTCACCTTCTGGGTCCGCGGCGATAAAGGCGGCGAGCGTATTTCCGAAATCGCCATCGGCGGCATCTCCGCCGGCTCCTATCCCGATTCCGACCGCGCCTCCGTCGGTCCTCTGAAACTTTCAACCAAGTGGGAACAATACGCGATCGATTTGGACGGCAAAGATTTGCGCCACATCATCGGCGGCTTTGTTTTTGTGGTGAAGCGCGCCGACAATGTGTCCGGAGCGCGTTTCTTCTTGGATGAAATCGTCTTTGAAGGAAATGAAATCCCGAGCGTTCCGGCCACCGCCGAGCCCGTGGCCGAATCCACCGCGCCGCTTGTGGCCGCGCCGATCAACTCGGCCCCGGTCATTGAAGTCCCCGCCGCCTCGACCAAAACCGTCGACCTGCCCGCGGTATCCACTGAGCCGGTGAAGCGCGTGATCGTCTTCGACAGCGCGAAAAACGCCTTCGGCAACGAAGCGATGATTTTGCTCAATGAAATTCTCGCCGTCGCCAAAGACTCCAGCGCTAAAAAAGTGTTGGTTGAAGGCCACACCGACACGGTCGGTTCCGCCGCTGCCAATTTAACGCTCTCGCAGAAACGCGCCAAAGCCGCCGCCGATTATTTGATCGCCAACGGCGTCGACGCGCGCAAAATTTCCATTAAGGGCCTTGGCGAAAGCAAACCTCTCATGTCGGAAGACGGCGGCTTTCCCGACGTGGCGCGCCGGCAAAACCGCCGCGTTGAAATCACCGTCCAGCGCGGTGAAAAGGCCAAATGAAACGGGCGGCGCGCTTCTTGGCCCTGGCCTTTTTGCTCGGCGCCGCCGGCTGCAAACGCAATCCCATCGACCGCTTGGTCGATCCCAATCCCAGCGGTTCCCTTCCATTTGATCCCAGCGGCATCTATGTCGTCTTCGACGACGAACTGAAGACGGGCGGCGGTTTGGGTTTCGTTCCCGGCGGCCAAAATCAATCCATCAATTTGTCCGCGACCGACGCCAGCCGCCCGGGCCGCCAGATCGCCTATACCTGGAACGGCAACGACGTTTCCAGTGCGCCCGCCTATGCCCAGCATTTGTTCGCCGGTTTTCAGCTTTTGGTCACGCCGGATTTCACCACGTTTGATTCGGCCTCGGGCAAAAATTTATCGGCGGGCACTTATACGACGCTCACGTTTTCAATTAAGGGATTTTTATCCGCCGACACGGTTGTGCGGATTGAAGGTCCGGACGACGGCCCCGGCGGCAATGTGCCGGCCGTGGTAAACATCACGTCGTTGGGCGCGACATGGCAGGACATCACGCTGTCGATCCCAACAGCCAGTGATTTCAATAGCGTGAAAGGATTTATCACCGTGACGTTCCAATACGCGCAGCCGTCGGGCACAACGGCGGCCGGCGGCGGGGGAACCGTGTTCCTGGACGATATCCGTTATGAATAAATTTTTCGCATTGCTCGTATGTACAGCGTTGGTTATTCCGTCGACCGTTCACGCCGAAGAAGACGCCTACGCGCCGTATTTGAACCCTCCCTCGCGCCAAGAAGCGCCCGTGATCGATAATCAGCCGGTGATGGGCCGCATCTTCGGTGTGCAAGGCAGTGGCGCGGACATCGACCACTATGTTGTTGATTTAACCGATCGCCGTCCGTCGAGCGCGGCGGTTCGTTCGGCGGTTGTGCCGGGATGGGGACAAGCGTTCAACAACGAAAGCGGAAAAGGGCTGCTCTTTTTTGTGACCACCGTGGGTTTGGCCGCGGGGAGTTTGATTCGCTACTCGGCGTCGCGCGACACATACAACGATTACAAAAAAGCCGGAGCGCGCGAAGGTGTTCTCTATGACGATTACAAAGATGAACGCACGCAGGCGCTGGCCATGGGCGGCGCGGCGCTGGTGCTTTACACGTTTGGTATCATTGACGCGTACAACAAGGCGTATAAGCCGTTGTACTCCAGCGACGGTGGCATGAACCTTGCCCTCTCTCCGTCGGAAACGCGCGTCAGCTGGGACCGAAAGTTTTAAGTTGCACGAAACGCATTATTTTAATTAGGATTCGATTGAAATGAAGATATTAAACCGTTTGAATAGACTGTTTTTGGCCTTTTTCTTGCTCGCGCTGGGCGCCTGCGAGAAGCGGGAAAAACTCACGGTTTCGACGTTTGCTTTTCGTGTCACGCCGTCGGCCGCGGCTGTGGAACCGAACGGAACGGTGAGTTTAGCGGTGGCGGGGCCCGGCGCGGAAAACACGGTATGGAGCGTCTCACCCACAACCGCGGGCGTGATCGCCCCGGAAATCGGCGCGAGCGTGACGTTCACCGCGGGCGCGAACATCGGCCAAGCGAACATTTTGGCGACGCTCGGCGACGCGATCGCGCGCACGCAAATTGGCGTCGTTGACTATGTCGGCAACCCCTATCAAGCGACAAAATTTGACGTATACACGGACCAGGGATTGCCGCCGCCGCCGCTGGTCAGTGACATTGACGTTGGCGGGCTTACCATCGAGGAAATATCGACGGAGTTTTCGCCGGAAGGCCTTAAATTTCTACGTTCAAGCGCAACAGCCGTCGGTAATTTTTGGGATGTTACAGTTGACGATAATGCGTCTGGAAAATTTAAGGACTTAAGCAATTTTGACAATGGAGTCACCCCTACTGCCTCAATAAAATTTTTCATTCGGTTGCACCGCGCGCTAATGGGCGATCAGCTTGTTGTGGAATTCAAGGACACGACGCCAAACACGGCATTCCGCAATAGTAACGCCAATTGGACAGGCTTTAATAACGCGCTGGTTAACGATTGGCAGGAAGTGACAGTTTTGATCGGCAATTTTGGCGGTGTTAATGCCGTCAACTTCGCCCAAATTGAAGTGCCATTTTCACTCCGATTGGCCATCTTAAACGGGGCAAATGGGCCTTTAACTTTTGATATTGACGGGGTACGCTGGGAGCAGTAAATAATGGGGATAGTTGGGGAGCATCCCATGGTAGCTCCAGTAAAACGCTTTAATTTTTAGATACGAATTTGATATGGCGATAAACGGACGCAATCATCGCAAGAACGGTCGCACCGAGCTGAACCTGTGGGTTATGCCCAACGCGGGTTTTGCCACCCGTTCTATTCTTCAGCCGCTGATCGATGAGTATGAGCGGAAGCACCCGGACATCCAAGTGCGGCTGACCATTCATCCCTGGTCGCTGGCATGGAGTTTGCTGATGGACGTGGTGAAAGGCCGCTACATGGGTCCGAAGCCCGACGTGATCCAGATCGGCACGACCTGGGCGGCGACGCTCGCGTATTTGGGCGCGCTTGACGCGGTGCCGGAAAACGGCGTTCTACCCGAAGAGGACCGCATGTCGGCCTACATTTGGGACCCGGGCACGCAATCGGAAGCGGCGCCGGAAATGTACTGCGTGCCGTGGTTCATCGACCTGCGCGTGCTCTACTATCGCCGCGACGTTTTTCAGGAAATCGGCTTGAATGAGGATTCTCTCAACGATTGGAAAGGGTTTTATCAGTCCTGCATTGAAATCCAAAAATTTCTGACGCGCGGCGGGCCCATTCCGCGCTTGGTCGCGCCGCTGGCGCTTTCCGGGCAAAAACTATCGGTGCTCATGCACGATTTGGCCCCGTGGATCTGGGGCGCGGGCGGCGATTTCTGTTCGGGGGACCTTCTCCATTCGGAACTCAACAGCCAAAACACGGTGCGCGGCATCGATTACTACTTTGAGCTGATTCAGCGCGGCTTCATGCCGCTGCCTGACGCGACGCTGCCGCAGGGGAATTTCTTCACCGGCCATTACGCGATGCAATTTTCCGGAAGCTGGCCGATCGAAACGATGCTCAATCCTGAGAGCCGCTACGCCTCGCCCGACGTCGCCGAAAATTTCGGCGTGGCACTGATGCCCGCCGGGCCGCAGGGCCGCTACACGTTTCTGGGCGGAAGCAATTTGGGTGTTTCCTCAGCGAGCGATCACAAAGACCAGGCCTGGGAACTCACGCGCTTCCTTGTTGAGCCAAGCCGGCAGTTGAGTCATGCCCGTTCGATCGGTTCGCTCACGGCGCGCCTGGCCAGCATGGAGCAATTGTTCCAAGGGCATCCCGCGGTGAAAAAAGTGTTTTGGGATTCGATCGGCCACGCCCGCCGCTTGCCGCGATTGATCACACTCGGTTCCATTGAACCGATCATTTCCAAAATGTCCGGCCGCATTCTGTCGTCCATTCGTGCCGGAAAATACGGCGACCGTTTGCTCGCGGAAGAAACCGCGCTCGCCAGTCAAAATATGGAAAAAGTTTTGTCTCTGCATCGTTATGGCGATCAAACAGTCGCGGGGGCGGACGCATGACCGCGCTATCGGCCCTTTTCGCTTACGAAGATCTGCTGCGCGTGTTCCAGCGCGAGCTGTCGGCGCCGCTTGGCCTC